>JBLHGQ010000001.1:0-158725 GCA_047614505.1 Rhodothermales bacterium
GGGCCCGTGTAAAAGGCCCGAACCGGAAGCACATAGGGTGCCGTCGGCTGAATATGGTCTGGGTTGATTTCTTGGCGAGATGCATGATGAACTGGCGCTTCTCGAGATTTGAGATTCTCGCGTCCAGATCAGGCATGCCGCCCTGAATCCCCTCAAGAATGCGTTTTTTATCGTTTTCAGTCTGCAGGCGCCCGACGATCCAGGTCCCCGTGTTCGACATGGCTTTGTAATCGATGTCCACCGGGTTCTGTGTGACCAGGACCAGCCCTACACCAAAAGCACGGGCCTGTTTCAGTATGGTAAGAATCGGCTTCTTGGAAGGTGGCTCGGCGGTGGGAGGCGCATATCCAAAAGCCTCGTCCATGTAGATTAGGGCCCCCAATTCACCGGTCCCCGGTCTTGATCGCATCCAGGTGACGACCTTGGACAAGATCAGCGTGACGACAAATTGACGTTCTGTTTCATTAAGATGCGCCATGTAGATGATTGGGCAGCGGGTTTTGTCGCTTTTCCCGATAAGACTTTCAATATCGAGCGGTTCACCCTCGAGCCACGATGCCATTGATGGAGAGGCCAACAGGGCGTTGAGCTGCAGAGCTAATTTCATTCGAGCTTTCTCGGGGAAAAACATTTCCAGGTCGAATACACCGAGCTTACGGAATGGCGGCTTTGGAATTTGGCTCACCAGAGTCGCCAGATCGAGGTCTTTACCCTGACGCCACCAGGTCTCAACAATCATGGAGATCAGTATGTGTTCGGGCCCGGACACCGGATCGGATTTGATTCCTGACAGAACAAGAATTGACGAGACCAGGCCTTCGATTTCATCGCGTATGATCTCGGAGCTTTCTTGCCAGTCCAGCTCGGGTGCATTGAGCGACCCAAGTATATTCATTCCCACACCTATTGATGAGCCCGGCGTGTAAATTTTAAATTCGGTGTTGTCGCGAAGCTTGCGAATGCGCTCCGGAGTAATGTCGTCTTTGGCCAGGTCTTCCCGGCGCTCGGTGGCTTCTTTGACGGCCAGGTCAGCAACGGTGACACCCTTTCGCCTTGCCTTGGCCTCGTCCATCCACGGCTTTAGGTCCTCGGGATTGCTGTCGGGGAAGTTGAGCATGATGTTGCCCATGTCACCCTTCGGGTCAAGGATCAGCGTCGGGATGCCGCTGAGCAACGCCTCTTCGATCATGTTGACCCCAAGCCCGGTTTTACCCGAACCGGTCATTCCAAAAATCACCCCATGCGTGGTCAGGGTGCTTGCTTTGAGAAGCACCCGATCGTCGGTCACGCTTTCCCGACCGATATAGAGTTGTCCCTTTTTTATATTCATCTGAGGAAGGTATCATTGTCGGATGCGATTAACAAAAAGTCTTTTGCCGGGCTTGCTTGCATTTATATACTGTGTTGTATACAGTATATAGCACATACTATGTATAACACAGTAAGTGAGTTCGTTTATGAACATTGAAGAAATCGTCGACAAATTACGCATGGAGCTTAGAAGAGGGGCATTGCCCCTGGCAGTGCTGGCTCAGTTGCGCGAGGAGCATTACGGCTATTCCTTGCGAAAACAGTTGAACGCAAGGGGTCTGGAGATTGATGAGGGAACTTTGTATCCCTTGATTCGGCGACTTGAAAAGCAGGGTTTGCTGGTCAGTGAATGGCGTTTCGACGACAAGCGCAAAAAGCGCTATTACCGGATTTCTGAACTCGGGGACAAAGTGTTGGCCCTTTTGGTTGGCGAATGGCGAGCGTTAAACGCGAGCGTAGACAGTATTTTGGAGGCTAAGTAATGGATTTTCTTAAATCATATGCACACCAGGTGGTTTCCTACCACCCGGAGAAGGGCAGGGATGAGTTATTCACGGAACTGTATAACGAGCTCCATGAAGAGTTCGCTGATTGGCAGGATGAACACCCTGAAGGGGATGAAATTACATTTCTAGATGCTCAAAAAGATCACCCGATACGCTTTGCGACCCGCCTGGCCCCCGAAGGATCTGCGTATCTCATAGGGCCACAGTTTTACTACAGCTTTATTTCGGCGCTGAAAGTAGCAACGGTTGTGACTATCGGCTTGCACCTGTTTTTGGGCGCAATTTCTGCCTTGAGCTCCGGTGCCTACTTTGGCTCATTCACCCGCTTGCTCGTTGCAGTGCCGGCGACCCTTATCTGGATATATGCATCCATTATCGGGGTGTTCATTGCGTTGGAAAAAAGTGGTGAAAAGGCGACCTGGCTTGATAACTGGTCAGCCAGCAAGCTGAGCCCCATCGACAGTCACCAACCGATTTCCAAAGGTGAGACCTTCACTGATCTTGGTATCTCCTTATTGGGATTGTTGTGGCTTCTGGACATTGTTCAGTTTCCACTGGTGATTGGTCGCGATGGCGGGTGGATAACAGGTTGGACCGCCAACCTGCCGGAATCTATCTGGCTGGTGATTGGGATATTCCTGGCCATAGATATTGCTTACTGTGTATTTCGCCTGGTGAAAAACTTCTGGTCACCGCAGCTGCGTTACCTGACGATGATTTTCAACATTGCCTGGATCGCTTTACTTTCCTACGTAGCGAGCCAGACACAGCTGATTTCTTTAAACGATATAGAAACCGTCAAGATGCAGGGCCTGGAAACGTTAATCAACAATGTTGTCCATGGAGTCCTGTATGTCATCGTTGTGATATTAGCGGTGGACACATTGAAACATGGCTGGAAGTTGCTCCATCCAAAAAAGGTCCCGGTATGAGCATTAGATTTTTTCCTTTCTTGCTCTTTGGTTCCAAACTGAAGCTGATGATTACTGGTAATCGCGGGAGAAAGTTTTGTTCCAGTGCTTTTCGCGAATAAGTTCGCCATTTTCGCTGAGTTTTTTGAAGTACTTGTAATAGAAATTGTCCCGGTCGCTGGAAAACAAAAGTTCGGTTTCCCACAGTAAAACACGCTCAGGCAGTGTGACCTCAATGTGATAGGTACCGGTGACAGAGGTGTTTTCAGGGTGCTCGTCGTCCGTTCTGTGCTCTATTCTTTCCTGGTAGGATTCTGTACCCCAGGGATAGCGTGAGCCGCCTTCATTAGTGGCAACGATTGTAACCACGCCTGTTTCAGGGTTTTTATCTTGGGAAACTATTTCTGCGTAGCCTGAGATGGTTCCAATATCCAGGGCCTCATAACCATTCGCAGCTGGGTGCCCGGCCGGAGGCAGGAAGGCTGGCACCGGACGCTCTTCAAATGGCACGACAGGTAAAGACAGGTATGAGCCGGAGGGTCCACCAATTTGCAGTTTGGTTTTCATGGCATATGGTGTTGGCCAGAGCATTGGCCACTGAGCATTATTAATGGCAAAGCGTATTCGGTGTCCCTTCTGAAATACCCAGGAGGTGAAATGCATTTCTATATCCAAAGGAATCATCTCATCGACAGGTAAATCTTCGGGATCACGGGCAGAATTGCGATGGGAACCATTCAACCCTGCACCGGCAACCTGTGTTACCCGGCCATCCGGCGCTACGTCCGACAGGCGTACAAACCAATTTGCTCTGGGTGCGCTGGTCGCTACATTAAGTACAGCGTGAGGAAATCCCAGAATTTCAATATCTTCATCCAATACTTCACCGTCATAGACCAGGCTGAAGTCGTCGGTCGGTTGCTGGTCGTGAGCAACGTCACCCCACCACATGACCGGCCCGCCGGCCTCAAGGCCGACTGAAGGTTTGAATTCAAGTTCATGGGTAGCAGAATCAGACTTGCTAGCTGCCAGGCTATGGTCTGGCTGGGCAAAAAACTGTTGCTCGGTAATACGTTCAATGGGCCAGCCGTCTTCAAACCGCCATTTGCCTGGCGCTGTGTCGATATATGGCCCGGGTTCGTGCCAGTCACGCACATAGACTGCAAACTTTGGCTCGTCCAGAATTCCGGTATCAATGCCCTTGAGCCAGTAATCGAACCAGCGCACCATCTCGTGACGCCACTCCATTCCAGGTTTGGGATAAGGCAGGTGTGGCCATTGGTGCGCCCATGGTCCAATCATTGCTTTTACAGGAACATTAAGGTTTTCCAGCATGCGGGGCAGGGTGTCGCGGTAACCGTCATACCAGCCGCCGATGAAAAACCCCGGCACCTTGATTTTGTCGTACTTGTCGCGGGCGGATGCCCGGTCCCAAAACGGGCCATCACGTTGCTGTGTCTTGTAGGTGATTCCCCAGGGCTCAGTGTCGAAGCGATTCTCGAAATAAGCCTCATCAATCACATAGTCAGGAGCAGCTGGAAGGGAATTGTAGAGGTCCTGGGCCATATCCCAGGAATCAACATGAATGATGCCGTCCATGTAATGGACATCGTCCTGAAACAGATCCTCAGTAGCGTGCACCGGGATAATGGCCTTGAGAGCAGGTGGACTACGCATTGCCATCTGGATGGAATTTAAACCGCTCCATGAGACGCCATACATGCCGACATTGCCGTTCGACCAGTCCTGTTTTGACAGCCAGTCAATGACCACTTCGCCATCGTTGAGCTCTATGTCTGAATATTCGTAAGGGATCAAGCGCCCCTCACTGCTGCCGGTGCCACGGATATCGACACGAGCAAAGATGTAACCACGCTCAACAAAGTATGCGTGTAAACCGTTTCTGCCGCCGCGGCCCTCAAGTTTGCGGTAAGGGTCGTATTGAAAGATGACGGGGAATTTTTGTCCCGGTTTGCCCCCCTGTGGCATGTGCAGGTCAGCCGCCAGGCGCACACCGTCCGGCATGGTGATCCAGGCTTCTTCAATGGCAACGCCAAATTCGGGACTTGATGCCGGTTCGGCAACACGTGCTGGCATATTTAAGCAACCAATCAAAAGCAACGCAGTGACAAGAACAGTGCAAAGCCCGCCTGGGTTCTTTTGGTCCTCACGAATTTGCATGTGGCTCTACTCCTTTTTGTTTGTGACCGGAAAACTCAATGTGGATTAGTATGTCATGAAATCTGACCGGAATTAATCATGAAAGCATACCGTTTCCTACTGATGTTGCCTTTATTGATCTGTCTGTCTTCGTGTGAGGAAGACCAAAGTGCTGAACAAATTGAAGCACAATTGGATTTCTCCGCGCTGGAAGAGCGATTTACTGGTGGTGATGAATACAAAACCATCTACTTTAAGGCTTGGTTTGAACGACCATTCCGCAAAGCTGCCATCAAGGCACTTAGTGATGCGCCCATGGTGAAAATCGAACCGCGTAAATAGTCCAGGTATCCTTAGCCGAATATAAACAAGCAGTTGGCTCAGTCACAGTATGCTATTGGCAAAAAAATGGCGAAACCGATTGGCAAAATTTCTACGGTCCCAGACCATCAGCATATGCACTTTTCCTCATGCGGTGATAGCCTCGGCGCAGGGAGGATACCAATATGGCTTTTGTTAACGTGCAGCTGGCTATCGATGAGCTACCTGCAGCTGAAGAAATCGAAATGGAGCCGATGGCACCCGAATATCAACGGGAAGTCCGGGCCCAGCAATTTATTATTTTTGTACCGATAGTTCTTGTTTCATTTCTGCCGTTTTTGATTGTGCAGCAAAGCTTTTTACTGGCTATTCCGGTAGTTGTTCTGCTTTTCGGACTGTTCCTCGGTTCATTGACCATCAGAATGTCGAAAGTTAAAGGCGTTGCCTTGCGTGATAAGGACATTGCCTATCGATCTGGTCTTTACTGGCGCAAAACCGTCATTCTGGCGTTTAACCGAGTGCAGCACGTTGAAGTGAGTTCAGGGCCCTTACAACGCAGGTATGGACTGGCGACATTAAATTTTTTTACGGCAGGCGGGAGTAGTGTTGATCTCAAAGTGGATGGTCTTACGCGCCAACGCGCAGAGCAAATTCGCACTTTTGTTCTTGGAAAAAGCGAAATTGCCGACTCTGAATGACCAATAGTCTGAATGACAAACAGTAGTCCTGCATTGACCTGGAAACGCACATCACCGATAGCGGTGGTGTTTTTCCTGTTCAGTGCCGCCCGTCAGTTTCTCAATGTGGGTCTTCCCGCCATTGCATTCATACTCACGGCTTATGTCTCTGCAGGTGATTTGAGCCGGGCCCTGATACAGACTGGACTGATCGTTGCTGTTGTCGTGGGCGTTGGCGGATCAGTTTTGTCCTGGTTACGATTTCGATATTGCATCGCCGCCGACCGAGTATTGGTGCGAAGTGGCGTATTTCACCGTGAAGAGCTCAGTGTGGATTTTGGCCGCATACAGAACGTCAGTATCCGAGAGCCCTTTTACGCCCGGCCTTTTGGGCTTGCTTTGTTGAGTATAGATACCGCCGGTAGTGGCAAAAAGGAAATTGTATTGGGGGGAATTGACAAGGATGACGCGGTCATCTTACGTCAAATCATTCTGTCAAAGACCAGATCGACCGACGACCACATTGAAAGTCAACACGAGCCAGAAGCGGATCCGACCTTATTGCTTTCACGCAGTGCAAAAGATATCGCAATATATGGTTTGACCATTAATTATTTCTTCTGGTTGATGATTGCCATGGGTGCCGTTTGGGGTGCCTATGATTCTTCAGAAGGTGTTTTTTTGTGGTTGGCAAGAACCATTCACCTGGAAGAATTCTTTAGCTTCGCGCAGGGTGATGGGAATTTACTGGAAAGCGCCTTGATGGTTCTTGCAACGATCCTGGCAGGAATGATTTTACTGCCGCTTATCTCGGTGATTGGCGCACTTTTCAGACATTACGGTTACCAGTTGAGTGTTGAAGACGAGACCTATCGGAAAAATAGTGGACTGCTTTCACGCCATGATGAGTCTCTCAAAAGGCACAAGATTCAGGCGGTTGTACTGAAACAGAATTTTGTGGCGAAGCGGTTCAAGCGAAGCAACATACAACTCAAAGTGGCGAGTGCAGGTTCCGGCCTGGAACAAGGTCAATTACCGGCACTCAAAAGTTCCTTTCTGGTTCCGGCCTTGCACCCTGCGGAAGTTACGGAGTTGGTGAAGGAGTTTCTCCCGGGTTGCCAAGTGGACGAGGCAGTCTGGTCTCGAGTTAACCTGCGGCGCTTTGCCACTGTCACCCTGGGGTTGAGGATCCTGCCGATAACCTTGATACCGACCGCATCACTGATGACAGTTTTGAATTGGAAATTTATGGTTGTTCCCTTTCTGGCAACGGGAATTGGCTGGTTTGTGGTTCATCAGTACTGGAAAAAACTGGCTTATGCAGTTGTTGGGGAATATGGCTTTTTTCGAAACGGATTTATTGGTACCAAGACGACTATTTTTCCACTCTTTAAAGTGCAGAATATAGAATTACGCCAGACCCCGGGGCAGCGCCGAAAAGGCCTGGCTCACCTCACCATCCACCTTGCCTCACATTCTCTGCATATTCCATACATGAAGGTTGAGGACGCAAAAAAGATGCAGGATTTGATGCTCTTTCATGTCGAGTCGACAAACCGACCCTGGTATTAAGAACTCTGACCCCAATTTCCGCCGCTGCCGTCGTTTCCTTAGCCGGAAATGAACAAACGTGCCAGCAGCGGCGAACACCAGATGGGCGACCGTCATGTAATTGGTCTAACCAGGTTACAACGGCGAATATGATGGACTCCCCTGCGGATTTAGTAGTTTATCCATTCTCTTTTTTACTTTAATATAAGAGCAGTTCATATTGCTGATAAGAGAAATTTCACCATGAAAAGTTTGCCGAACAAACAAGCTGGCGCATCTGTGATTGCTACCATCATCACAATTGCAGTCATTGGGTACGGTATATTTATTGGTATCCAGTATGTGCCTTTGTTCATCGAATCCAAATCCATTAACTCCATCCTGACCAGCATTGAAGTCGATCATAGAACGGACCCCATCACCAGCAGAAATGCCGCAAGGGATAAAGTGATCAAATTACTGCAGATCAACGAAATGAACGATATGACTGAAAGCGTCAAGGTCAGCGATATAGGTAACAAAGTCACGATCACGTTCAGTTACGACAGAGTGCTGAACCTGGGTTACGAAAAAAAGAAATTGCATTATGAGAGTTCACGAACTTTGAAATGAACATTTGGGTTCAAGGCAGTCTATTTGTCCAACCCGAACCGCTGAACCAGTTGCTCTACCCGTGACCACAGCTCCGGAGTAAGATCTGAAGATGTGAGGCTGAACAGAATGTTTATCAGCGCTTTTTTTTCGTGCTCGTCCAGGGCTCCGTCACTCATGGCAATGTCCAGAATCTGATCCAGCTCTGCAACGTCCAATTTGCCGTCATTTTTAAACCCTTCAATTGCACGAGCAATCATTTTTGAATCGCCAGTCATATGTATTTCCCGCCTGGGTAGAGTTCTGATCATGGATGGTTGAAGACAAGACTATCAAACCAGACCGTTCAGCGCATCAAGCTAAATGGCTTTCGGTTCAAAGAAACGAAAAGCGATAAGGATAAGCTTCCCGCAAGGCTTGCAGGCGTGCGCGGTGTGCTTCGCCCGACGGGTGGATTGAACCCTCACCAACCTGAAACAGGTTTTGAATGTTTGTTCCTACCAGTTCTTCGCCCTGAATGACATAAACCGCCCCGTGTTCATATAGCTCAAGTGCTTCGCTACTGCTGTCGGTTGACGCCATGAAAGGCACTTCCGGTGCATGGATCTTGAGCCAGTTGAGGATGGCGAGTTCGGCTTCCTGGTCTTGAACACGACATGAGATGATCAGTCGCGCACGCGCAAACCCGGCTTCTTCCCAGGTATCGGGGTGGTAAAGGTCCGCAAACAGGCCTTCTACCAGATCATGCTTTTCCTCATCCAGGATACTGAAAGTTTCAATGGTGATACCGATGCGAACTACTATTATTCGCTTACAAATAACAGTGGCACCATCTATGTCCGCGTGACCGATACAGACCAGAGCACGGGTAATCGTGATCTCGACACGGTGTTCGTCGACTATATGATGATTCGGGTTGATAATGACGGAGGTGTTGAACCACCGCCTGGTAATCCGAGTGGACTGGAGGTGACGAGCACAAGCTATAACCAGGTCAATCTAATCTGGGCGGATGGCTCAAGTAATGAGACCGGATTTCGTGTCGAGCGAAGTGACTCAGGGATTGGCGATTGGGGTACAGCGGGTGAAACCGGGGCAAATGCAACTTCCTTCCAGGATACCGGGGTGGAAGCAAATACGACTTATGACTACCGGGTATTTGCATTCAATTTCGCCGGGGATTCAGCTGCACCGAGCAATATGGTCGAGGCGACTACCGGCACTGCACCACCACCGGCCGCCATAGAGTTATTTGTATCTGCCGACAAGAACAAAGGCAAACACGAACCTCAACTGACTTGGGACTCAGGGGAAATCGTGGCTGTCTATTTCAACGGCGGTAGCAGTTCGATCGCTACGGGTGTCGCCACTGGCTGGGTCCATGCCGCCGGCAATAAGGGCGGGGGAATAAGCTATACGTATAGTGTTTGCGAGACTGGAGCCACTTCGGTCTGCTCCGATCCCGAGGTAGCGAACTATTAAGCCTGTCAACACCTGACCGGCAAATGTGCTGGTCAGGGATTAGGCGGAGTCGGTACCGACTTCAAGAATAAAAGGTCACCCACGGGTGGCCTTTTATTATTGTAGTCTCACTTCATGAGACTACCTGAACCATATGAATGCTAGTACTAGTTTTGAACCAATGCATTGAGCGCAGTGCTCGAGTAGATTTGGTTGTTATCGATTTTCGTTCAATCAGAGATAAAGTTTATCTACCCTTTTTGATACATTCACCAAATCGATAAGTTAAGGCAGATAGGGTCACATAGAACGGAGAATCAGTTTATTGTGGCACCTGTGTGACTTGGCTAATGGGCTGGAAACCTGCGTATCGGTTGCAGAAATCGAGAAACCAATGGGTGGCGTTGGCTCCTACCGGCAAAAGCCTTAGAAATATTCTTCAGCTTATTCCGGTCACAGTCACAGCTCAGCTTATGGCGTAGCTCACTCTGTGCAGTTGGAAATTGGCTGGCAGGCATAGAATTCCCTAATTATCAATAAATTAACTGTGGAGAAAACATGAAGGCGTCCGACTTACTGGTCAAGTGTCTGGAAGAAGAAGGCATCGAATATATATTTGGCGTTCCAGGCGAAGAGAACGCGGATTTCATGATGTCTTTGGAGCAATCCGACAAAATTAAATTTATATTGACCCGCCATGAACAAGGTGCGGCGTTTATGGCAGAAATTTACGGCCGCCTGACCGGAAACCCTGCCGGCTGCCTGGGTACACTGGGGCCCGGTGCCACTAATCTAATTACCGGCGTGGCCGATTCGAATATGGATCGTGCACCCATGTTGGTATTAACCGGCCAGGGCTCCACTAGCCGCCTGCATAAGGAATCACACCAGATTATGGATGTGGTAAGTATGTTCAAGCCGGTTACCAAGTGGGCGACAACCATTCTGAATGCCGACACGATTCCAGAAATAGTGCGCAAAGCAGTACGTCTGGCCAGAACCGAAAAACCCGGCGCGGTACATATTGAACTGCCGGAAGATATCGCGACCATGGAAACCAGCAAGAGCCCTATGGTTCCACGGCGTTTTCGGCGTTCGGTGCCTGATGCCAAGATTATGGATCAGGCATTTGCCATGCTTCAGGATGCAAAACGCCCGATCATCATTGCCGGTAATGGCTGCATTCGAAAACGCGCCAGCAAGCAACTGCGTCAACTGTGCGAAGCCACCGGAATTGGTGTAGTCAGCACATTCATGGCCAAGGGTTGCGTGGACATGGACGCAGACTATTGCCTTTATACCGTTGGTCTGGGCAGTAAAGACCGAATTTCGATGGCCATTGACGATGCGGACCTTGTGATTACGCTGGGATTTGACATGGTTGAATATCATCCTGCATTGTGGAATCCAGATGGCGAGAAACACATTTTGCATGCCGATTTCCTACCCACTGAAATCGATGAAAACTATCACCCTGAAACGGAAGTTATTGGCGACCTGGCGCATGCCATTTGGATGTTGAATGAACTCGTGCGCGAGCATGGGTTGCCGGAATATGATTTTTCTCTGCAACGTCAGTGCCGCGCCGACATGGCAGCGGATTTTGCTGAATATAAAGACGACCAGACACAAGGCACAATCAAGCCTCAAAAGGCCCTCTGGGATGCCCGCCAGGTAATGGGTGCTAATGACATTCTGCTGTCTGATGTAGGTGCGCATAAAATGTGGATCGCCCGACATTATCAGTGTCATGAACCCAATACTTGTCTGATACCAAATGGTTTCTGCTCTATGGGTTTTGCGCTGCCAGGTGCCATCGCAGCTTCAATGGTATTTCCGGAACGACGTATTCTTGGTATCGCAGGTGACGCCGGATTCCTGATGAATGTACAGGAAATGGAAACAGCCAAACGTTATGACAGCAATATTGTCATGCTGGTCTGGGAAGACCATGAATACGGACTAATCTCATGGAAGCAGGAAAGTCACTTTGGCCACCATACCGATCTTGCCTTTGGCAATCCGGAATGGACCAAGCTGGCAGAAGCATTTGGCTGGAACGGGCATTTTGTCAAAAATGCGGTCGATTTCGCGACCACTCTGGAAGCTGCATTCGAGGAGCAGGGGCCCAGCCTGGTGGTGATTCCGATTGATTATCGTGAGAATAATCTGCTGACCAGGAAGCTCGGTGAAATTACATGCACGATCTGATGCAGAATCAGACGCGCCCGGCAGCTGGCATATTATTAGTGACATCTCCGTTTGATGGTCGGGAACTTGATCAGGTCGCTACCTCAGGTGTAGAGCATGTCGATGATGCATTGGACGTCGCCTATGGTTTATTTAGAGACAAAAGCAAGTGGCTTTCGATTCCACAGCGCCTCGACATATTGAATAAAACGGCTGCGATCATGAAAGATCAGATAGAGGCACTCACTTTGCTTGCAGCCAGTGAAGGTGGCAAGCCTTACAAAGATTCAAAAGTTGAAGTGATACGTGCGATCGATGGCGTCCACTTGTGTGCTGAATCACTGCGTGCTCATGCCGGATCAGTTATACCCCTGGGTACAACCCCGGCGACCAGTGGGCGCGTAGCATTTACGCAGAAAGAACCAATTGGTGTTGTGGTCGCTGTCAGTGCATTTAATCATCCATTAAACCTGATTGTTCATCAGGTTGGCCCGGCGGTCGCTACCGGTTGCCCGGTCATCATCAAGCCGGCTGGAGATACGCCTCTATCCTGCCTTCGTTTCGTGGCAATTTTACGTCAGGCGGGATTGCCAGATGCCTGGTGCCAGGCGCTGGTTACAGAAGACAATGCTGCCGCAGAAAAGCTCGTCACTGACAAGAGGGTTGGTTTTTTTAGCTTTATTGGCAGTGCCAGGGTTGGCTGGATGTTGCGTTCAAAGTTAGCTCCAGGTACCAGATGTGCTCTGGAACACGGCGGAGTGGCCCCTGCTATTCTCGCTGCACCATATGACCTTGAGCTTGCGTTAGCATCCATACTCAAAGGCGGTTTCTATCATGCAGGCCAGGTTTGCGTATCTGTACAACGGGTGTTTGTTCCTGCCGATGATGCGCAAGCATTTGCGGCTTCACTGGCCAAACGGGCAGAAAAGCTGGTGGTTGGAGCTCCAGAAAGTCCCGACACAGATGTAGGCCCTTTAATTCGCTCCGGTGAAGTCGACAGAATTTCAACATGGGTAGATGAAGCAGTGCAGGCCGGTGCGAAACTCATTTGCGGTGGCAGTAAAATTTCAGACACATGTTATCCACCCACAGTACTGTTAAACCCTCCAACTGATGCAAAAGTCAGTACTCAGGAAATTTTCGGCCCGGTTGTTTGCGTTTATGCATATGCAGATCTCAACGAGGCAGTACTCCAGTCAAACTCTTTGCCGGTTGCCTTTCAAGCGGCGATCTTCAGTCAGGATATAGATCGTGCCATGTACCTTTCAAATCAGCTTGATGCATCTGCTGTGATGATCAACGACCACACTGCTTTTCGTGACGATGTGATGCCATTTGCCGGTTTACGTGAATCCGGTCTCGGCATTGGTGGCATTCCATACACCATAGAGGACATGCAAATAGACAAGATGACCGTGATTAAATCAGCGATAAAGTGAGGAAGTGAATGGGTCAGAGTAAAGTGCCAGAGTAAATGCTCCGGTGTCTTGCATTGAAACTGAGGTAAAAGGTATTTACTCTGGCACTTTACTCTGACCCCAATTCTCCCCCTTTGACCTCAATTGGCGCTTTCAAACATGAAACTACTAATACGCAATCTGGCCCGTAAAACCACTGAAGCTGAACTTCGAACTTTGTTTGAAGCTTTTGGCTCAGTGCAATCGTGTGACCTGGTGTTGGACAAGAAATCAGGCACCTCCAAAGGGTTTGCTTTTGTTCAGATGCCCAAGCATGGTGAGGCCAGGGCGGCGATGAAGGCCCTAAATAGCACAGAATTGGACGGAAATATCCTTCGGGTTAAGCAAGCCGTTGAGAAAACAGAAACCAAACCACCTGTTGATTAGCTTGAGTCCGAAACTTGACTCCAACTGGATTCTGCGTGAATCTAACAGCAGTTCGATAGGGGAAGATTCTTGATGAATAAATTCAAAATGTTGTTGGGATTGCGAGTTATCGTAGCTGTCCTGTTAGTCTGGGGCAGTTCAACAGCCATTGCACAATTGCTCGTAATGACGATCGCCAATGATGATTCTGCAATCAATCACTATCCAGGCCCAGATGGCTTAATCGGGAATGGGGACGATGTAGTTTCAAATGCGTTAACAACCGTTCAGATGTCTGCACCTAATGCGAACGGCAGCTTCGGTCATAATGCTTTCGTTTTTAGCGCCGTCAGAAAAAACTGCAATGCCACCACTGTGATCCGGATGCCAATGACTAACAATAACCATTTGAAATGGGCGCGTTCACAAGAGCATGGGTTTTCGATCTTGTAGCAGATTTGAAAACGGATAGTTGAGTATCAACAAGTATCGAAAGCTGATCATTGCTATAAATAATCACATTTGCAACGATCTGACGCAGAACGTTTTTTCTGGTCAAAACTGTGATGTCCTTGGACAGGATTGTTGATGACACATATCCAAAAATAAAATGGTATGCCACTGCCAGCATAAAAACTGATGAGTTTGACTGGTGGCTCAACTACACCTGGTCGAAAGCAGAGGACGTGATAGACGGAGTGCCGGTTTTGCGAAGTTGGGACCAGCGTCATGCTTTAACCGGCAATGTTACCTGGCGGCGTGATAAATGGATGCTGAGTCTGGTTGGAAGGTATCACAGTAGCTGGCCGCAAACCCCTTTGTTGGTAACATCAATTCTCGATGCTAATGGTTCATTAATTGGTCTTGACACGGATCTTTCTCAACGTAATCAGCAGAATTTTTATGACTATTTTTGGATCGACGCACGTCTGTCACGAACCGTGGACCTTGAAAAGGGTTCTTTTGAATTTTATTTCGATATTTTCAACCTGCTCAATACTGAGAATCAATGTTGTGTGGCCGGGTTCAATGTGGCTTTTGGACCAACACTTACGGTGCAACTGAACGTTGATGAGTTTTTGCCAATCTTCCCGTCATTTGGGTTCGTTTGGACTTTTGGTTCGGGAACTCACTAAATTTGAGCGATGTGTGGACACAATAATGAACCCCACTGAAGCGAATCAATGGTTTGTGTATATCATCGAAGCCGATGACAACAGCTGGTATACCGGTATCACAACTGATGTACAGCGGCGTTTTAAAGAACATGTTTCAGGCGTGAAGGGTGCCCGTTATTTTCGCGGCCGCAAGCCCAGCATCATAGTTTTCACCGAAGGCGGGCACAATCGAAAAAGCGCGTCTCAGCGCGAAGCTAAAATCAAGAAAATGAGCCGTGCTCAGAAACAAAGCATGGTTGCATCTCTGCTTTAAACATTCTGCGCCAGGTCTTGCGTTCCACTCTTTCGGAGTTCTATTGAGCACAACTTGTTTTTGTATTAACACGATGGATATGACCTTTTTCTGTTTCAAACTCTAATTTAATTAATTGACGAGATTTTTCCAGGTAACAAGTTAAGTTTCATTCTGGAGTGGTGTGGCAACTTCCAAAATTCCATCGATCACCGCTCCGTCAATCAGTTTTTACCGATTCATTCCAATCTCAAGTTTAGTAGTAACCCTTGGGTTGGGTGTCCAGCCTAAACCTAACCACCGTCGGCTAAATTGTCTGACACTAAATCCAATCGCTGGTCTCATCTTCACTTTGCACGGCAAGAACCGCGGGCGAAGTAAATATTAGTAATATCACTAATGCTGGTTTTAAGTTCATGTCCATTCCGTAACTTGTTTGGTTTATTTAAGTTTTATGATTTCCAGTCTGGAAACAGGAATCCAGTAGGTCGATGACATATGCAAAATGAGCGGTTCTTTACAAAAAAACCTCACAATTCTGACGGTTTACAATAACTACTTGAATTTAAATGAAAGTGAACAATTTTTGACCAACCCTGTCAGCTGGTGCTTTTACTAGTGACCAGATCAATGGCTGCTCATAACACTGGATTACCATTACGGGTTTTGCGAGTTCAGTCCAGTTTGGGCATAGAATCGCTGGAACATTTATTGTATTGAAGCGCCAATATCGCACCATCGTCTGCATTTTGGTGCTTTCACTAAACTTCAATTATCGAATAGCTTTTATTCCGGCCTTAGCTTTTCAAGTCGTTTCATGAACGGCTTACGTGCCAGTTCCTTCATCACATGAGGCGCGTTTGGAACGACCTCCAGAACCGTATTCACATTGTTTTTCAGAAGCTGTTTGTGGGCTGCGGTAGCCGATGAAAGCCAGCTTCATGACCCTGGATACCATCTCCAGGTCCAATCAAAATCGGATAGGTCTTTGCTGCATCAAAACCATCGGGCAGGTGTACTGTGTAGTGAATGGTCTCACCACCTTCCACCGCTAATTCCTGGTAAATACTTTCTCCCGCGTTTACGGAGCTGTACCGCCGGTCGCTCGGCGTTCATTACCGGGCAAAGCGGCTATCGCACCGGTAACCTGAAGGTCGGTCTGCCAGGCGCCAAGGAAGGACTGCAGGCACGCGACGTCACACTCGCCGAGTTGCTCAAGGGGCAGGGCTATTTGACCGCGCAGTTTGGTAAGAATCACCTGGGCGATGCTGATGAAACTTTGCCTACGGCACACGGCTTTGATGAGTTCTTCGGCTCGCTCTATCACCTTAACGCAGAACAAGAGCCGGAAAACCCGGATTACTTTAAAGACCCGGCGTTGCAGAAAAAATACGGCACACGTGGTGTGATACACACCTGGGCCAACGAGGATGGTACGCAGAGGATCGAAAGTACCGGTCCGCTCAATATCGAACGTATGAAAACGATCGATGATGAAATTACTGCGGCTTCACTCGACTATCTTGAAAAGCGCGCAAAAGATGGCAAGCCGTTTTTTATGTGGTGGAACTCCACCCGTATGCATATCTGGACACATCTGAAAGACGAGAGTAAGGGTGTCACCGGCTTGGGCATTTACCCCGATGGCATGGTTGAGCACGACGCTCACGTTGGTCAGTTGCTCGACAAGATCGACGAACTGGGATTGACTGATAACACCATTGTGATGTATTCCACTGACAACGGCGCGGAAAAGTTTTCCTGGCCAGATGGCGGTACATCACCTTTCCGCGGAGAGAAGAATGAGAATTGGGAAGGTGGCTACCGCGTTCCGACAGTGATCAGATGGCCTGGTACGATAGAGCCAGGTACTGTTAGTAACGATATTTTTACGCACATGGATATGTTGCCTACACTTATGGCCGCAGTTGGCGTACCGGACGTCAAGGAGCAACTCCTGAAGGGCATGAAGGTTGGCAAAAAGACCTTCAAAGTGCATCTTGATGGCTATAACATCGGCGACACACTAGCCGGTAAGAGTGAAAATCCACGGCATGAATTTTTCTACTTTAATGACGATGGTTCGCTGGTGGCGTTGCGCTATGACCAATGGAAAATCGTATTTGCTGAGCAACGTGCGCATGGCTTCGATGTCTGGCAGGAACCGTTTGTGACTTTGCGTCTACCGAAGATTTTCAATCTTCGCAGCGATCCATTCGAGGAGGCCGATCATGTCGCCTCTGACTACGATCGCTGGAGGGCAGATCGCTTGTTTTTGCTGGTGCCAGCGCAGGAGTACGTGGGGAATTTTCTTTCTACATTTGTAGAGTTCCCACCGAGCCAGAAAGCAGGCAGCTTCAGTCTCGATCAGGTGATGGAGAAGCTTTCTACTCCGGGAGCCGGAACTAACTAGCTCAACACACTTAATCCTTGTAACAAAACGGCCGCATCCGACGAACCGGGTGCGGCCTTTTTTTATTTATTATCGACTTGAAGCAACCCATGGTCGGTCACATTGACCACAGTGTTGTAGCCTAACACCCGCCAGACCCAATCCCCTTCGACGATAGCTAAGGCGGATTGATCCGAAGAAAGTTCAAGTATTGCGGCCAAAGCCGGGTCACGTCCATTTCGATATTCCTGAGAGGAATCTACGGCAAATATCAGGATTCGCTTACAGTATGATCATGCTTGATTTTACCTATGGGTATGTCAACGGTAAATTTGCTACCCTCTCCAGGTATGGAGTGAACCTGAATCGTGCCGGACATCAGTTCGACAAGGTTTTTGGTGATAGCCAGCCCAAGGCCCACGCCAGAGTAATCACGTGTCAGGCTGCTGTCGGCCTGGGTGAATGGGTCAAATATGCGTGCTAATAGCTCCGGCTTGATCCCAATACCGGTATCCCGGACATGGAAATGGAGCACAGGCTCGTGGATGCTGCCTTCAACGGCATACTCTAAGTCAACTCGGCCCGCGTTAGTAAACTTGATGGCGTTACTGAGCAGATTAGTTAGCACCTGTCCAACACGCATTGCATCGATATGAGCAAGCCCGGGGCTCTCATCGGTCTTGCAATGCAGGTGTAACTCGATGTTGCTTTGCTCTGCCATCGGTCTAATAAGAGAAACCTGAAGCGCAAACAACTCGTCGATATTCGTATCACCACGGCTAATAGTGAGTTGTTGCGCACCGATCACCGAGAAATCGAGCACGTCATCAATCAGACCTTTGAGTATGTGGCTGGACTTGTCGATAATTTCCACATATTCCCGAATTTGCTCGTTCAGCTTCATTTCGAGAAGCAAATAACTCATTCCGATGATACCGTTGAGTGGTGTTCGTATCTCATGACTCATGTTGGCAAGGAACTGTGATTTTGCCTCATTGGCAATGTTTGCTGCGTTTTTGGCAGCTAACATTTCGATGTTGTTTTCCTTGAGTTCAAATAGGGATTCCTTTAACTCTTTTTGACGCTTGCTAAGGTCAACTCGAAATACGCTGCCGAGCATTCCAATCGCAGTCAGACGAATGAGCGTGAGTGTGAACCAGATCCATACAATAGTAGTCTGGCTTGTAGCCGAAGCCGAAGCCGAAGCAGAAGCCGAAACCGAAACCGTTGAAATCTGAGGCGAAAAGAACAGCACGATACCGGCACCGATCGCAATCATCACGATCATCAGGAGCGAGTGCCACATTGAAAGCCGCAGACTGCCGAAACCAGCCAGGATAAACAGTGCCGCCAGGAAAATGAACCCTACTGAAGGCACAATTGAAAGGAAAACAAGCAGGGTCACAAACGAAACAAAAACCTGCGGGAATGTCAGGTAAACGTCTTTGAAGCGCTCACTGAAACCAGTTTTCAGCAGAACATAGAACACGCCTGCAATTGTCAAGCCGGTGCCGATATAAACGGCTGGAACCCAGGTAGCGACAACACCGCTGGTGGCGAAAAGAGCGAGCATCAATCCATCGGTCAAATATGAAATGGCGTAAAGAATGGCAAAACGGGCACGAAAACTGCGCCGCCCGCTTAATTCTCTCTCATTGAGTGGTTTATTTTCTTGTTGCATCACTGCTGTTAAACCTGCCTTACTTATTCTGTTCAACGATTGCTTATGGCCTATGGCACACCGGAAGTTGAAAGAGGATCCCAGCCAACCTCTGATTCTCGTTTACAGACTTGCATTTTGTATATTTTACGACTGAACCAAAGTAATTGCCTGCTTTTGATGTGTCAATTGAACAGTAAAATTTGTTTTTCTAGAAAGTTCGCAATATTTTATCGGGATACTAATGATTCTTACTGTTTCCTCGTGACCCAGATTTAAACCTGATGTAGCTGAAATTGACATTATGGCTGAAGCCCAAGGAACAGATGTCAGGATATTTGCCTGAACATAAGCGTTTCTGACCCAGAGAAGTCTGCCAGTTCTTCGGCAGGAGTGTTTCATGGAAATGTACTTTCGTTCACTTTATACTTTTACCCAACGATTGGGTTATTCAAAATTCTCCATAGCCCATTCAGTTATTGGATGAAATATTGCGTATGAGCATGATTGGCACCTCACTATGACACTTGAATGACCACCAATAGCCGTATTGCGTTGATTCTGATCATCGCCTTATGCGCCATCTTGCGCATCATTCACTTCGAAGCGATTGCCCCTTTGGCATTTTTGGACTTTCCCTTTTACGCGACTGAAACCGATATGTTTGGTTACTGGCAATGGTCAAATGCGATTTTGGAAGGGGATTGGCTTGGTCGTAACACTTATCACCCCCAAATGGGGTGGATGCAAGCGCTGGGTGACCAGGCAACCTGGCACAGGTGGTGGGGTGATAGCCAAATTTTCCAACAAGAACCCGTTTACCCTTACATGATAGCCATTGGCCGCATGGCGGGCTTATCTATTTTCGGTTTACTTCTGGCTCAGTTATTAATTGGTGCACTACAGCCATTGGCGACTTTCTGGTTGACACGACTGCTGTTTCGTCAGGATTCTGTTGCTCTGGTCTCAGCTCTTATCTCCGGCATTTATGGCCCCTTGCTCTTTAATCAGGGTGTCTTACTGCGTGACTGGACTGGACCATTACTAGGGACATTAATGCTCGCCGCCTTTTTGCACGCACATGAGCGGGAAAAGGATTGGGTTTGGATTTGGCCCGGGTTGCTTTTGGGCTTCATGATCATGACATATTCATCAATTATGGGGTTCCTGGTTTTTCTGCTGCCGTGGTTGGTATGGGTTAGCCGAGAATCAATGGTGGTTTTTTTCAAACGTACCGCCATCGTAATGAGTGGCGTGTTTTTCGGCTTCTTACCACTTTTCTTGCGCAATGCTTTTTTGGGAGTTGCTCCTTTCAGTATTACGAATCGTTTGCCTGAAGCGATTGTTTCTGGCTTGGCGGCCGATAATAGCCCTTTGGGCATGAATATCTCACCGTCTTTAACAGCTATCCTCGAAAAGTCGCAAGGCAGTACATTGGTTGCTCTTGTTGAAACTATCAAGACTTTTAATAATGATTGGCTAGCGGTTTTGAGACTTATTTTGCTTAAGTTAAGAGCGATACTGGATCCGTTTGAAATACCAAATAACCTCTCATATTACTATGCTCAGGAAATTTCGCCTGTTCTTGGGTTTTTGCCTGACTACGGGTGGTTATTACCGCTTGGAACGCTAGGCATGTTGATGGTGATTTTGACTAAACGATTCGATCACCGACATGGCCTTATGCTTGTTTTTGTTGCGGCGATCATGCTGGTATTTATGCTCAATCTGGTTATCGGTCGGTATCGACTGATCTTCACTGCAGTGCTATTTGTTTACGCAGCTTGGGCTGTTTGGCAGATATGGCAATGGGCTATGTCACGGCAATTTAAAAAATTTACAATTTCAAGTATTGCATTGGTCGCTTTGATCATTGTGCAACAGGTGGTCATACCCATTGATTCGCTGCGGAAAAGCTTCTTTTTCATGCATCACCCACTTAGCTATCACACTGCAAGTGAGATTTATATTGCCAGAGGTCGCGCTGATCTGGCTCTTGCAGAGTGGGAAAGGATGCAGATGGGTGCTGAAGCTATGAGCAATGCTTTTGCGTCAGATGCTGCAATCGAACGACAACTGACCTTGCATACTCAATTGGCGGTTGCTGCAGAGTTGACGGGATTCACCGATATCGCGGACCAACACGTGGCTAGAATCGATCGGCTTTTCGATCATCGAAGTGACCAATCAATGCGAGGTTATGTACTTGGGGTGACGCACATGAAAATGGGCAGAATGTCGGAAGCGCTCCTACACCTGGAACAGTTCATTGAGACATATCCAGATAATATCGAAGTTGAACATATTCAGAATATCATCGGAGAAATCAAGCTGAAAAAACTCAAATAATTTTTATTTGGAAGTTGCGTAAACTACTATTCTACTGAAACGACAATGGTAATACTCAAACTGGAGAAATGATAAGCTATTGGTGTTCAATCAGAATTGATCACAACCGGCGCTCAATAAGTCCGTATGGAGAGCAACCAAAATGGATTTGTCAGTCATCATCCCCTGTTTTAATGAGGTCAACTCAATTGAACAGGTGGTCCAGTCAGTTCTAGACATCATTGGTGATGAAGGTGAAATTATTATCGTCGATGACTTTTCAACTGATGGTACCCGCGACCTGCTGAAGAATAATATCGATGGCATTACTGCCGCTGTTATTTATCAGGACAAAAATCAGGGCAAAGGCGCAGCACTTCGAAAGGGATTTGCCGCAGCAACAAAAAGCATCGTCATTGTTCAGGATGCTGATTTTGAATATGACCCTGGGGACTTTCAGAGTGTAATCGATCCCATTCTGAAGAATCAGGCAGACGTCGTTTACGGGTCCCGATTCCAGGGTCACCACGCGCATCGTGTGCTCTACTACTGGCACAGTTTGGGTAATTCCCTGCTCACGCTCATGTCAAACATGTTTACCAATCTGAATCTCACTGACATGGAAACTGGCTACAAAGCCTTTCGACGTGAGGTAATTCAGTCGATGGAAATCGAAGAAGACCGCTTTGGTTTCGAACCTGAGATTACGGCCAAAATTGCGCGGGGTGGTTTCCGGATTTATGAGGTTGGTATTGCTTACTTCGGCCGTACATATGCCGAAGGTAAGAAGATTGGTTGGAAAGACGGAATGTGGGCAATATGGTGCATTCTGAAATATAACCTAAGGCGATGAAGGTCATTAGATACGCCGCAGTCGGCGCCACTGCTGCCATACTAGATTTTTTGATTTTTGCCGTTTTTGCAAAATATCTGAACTACAACTACCTGCTGATTGGAGCGATCGGATTTATCATCGCAACAATGCTTAATTATTTTCTCAGTATTCGTTTTGTTTTTGAAAGCGGTGTTCGGTTTGGCTTTCGAAAAGAGTTCGCGCTTGTTTTCCTGATCAGCGCCATCGCATTGAGTGTCAATCAGACGGCACTTTACGTTGGCATTGATATTCTGGGCTGGGAAATGTTGTTTACCAAACTTTGTGCAACGGGCTCAGCATTCTTTTGGAATTTCGGTGCCCGTTCTCTTTATGTATTTAAACCTCTGCAAGGTAAGTGAACCATTTCCAATTTATGAATAATGGGTATTTGGAAGACTAATCATTCAGCTTTTTGTACCCGCTTCAAACAGCCTTTCCATTGCATACGCAAATACCAGTACAAATGCTAGCGCCAAATACAGGTAGCAGTTTGGCTGCTATTTTCCTCAGAACTCTACGAGCTCATTTCGAAGCGAGCCACTGCGCATATCTGTGCTGCCATCGATATAATTCACCTCAACTGAAGCGGCCCGGTGTTCGCCGAGACCAAAAGTAAGAATATGTGATGGGTCGGAATGAACCTGCCATAGTTTGACGGATACTTTTATTGAGGGACAATGATCCCTCGGGAGTAATCTAATGACTAGTAAACGAAAAGCGTATAAGACCTATCCCCGCGAGTTCAAGCGGGAAGCGATTCGGCTGATGGAATCGCCAGATCGACCATCTTCTGAGATTGCGACGGCACTTGGTATCCGTCGTAACCAACTCTACAAGTGGAAGGAAGATAACGGTTAGAGAAAAACCTTTCCCAAGCAAACTTGAAGGAGAATCAGCTTGGGCCGTTACGGCTTTGTTCTCGTAGACCTGGCCCGGTCTGTTTGACGTCGCTTTAAGCGGATAATCAACAAAGGGATTGTTACACCGGCAAGCATCCAGGCCATGTATCGCATCAGCAAATGCAGCGGCTGTCCCGCAAGCTCAAGACTGGGATTTAGAGCCTTCAAGGTAAACGACGAAGTTAGCAGCAAGAAAAGCAAGCAGAGCAGCCAGTAGTATAATTGCTGGCGAAGTAAAGCCAGGCGTGTGAATACTACAAAATGCACCAGGAACAATAATGCGAGCGAAATATTTAACCAAAAGAGCATGGTTTAAGTTTATCAACAATGAAGTGAATGATTGCCCCGATTTTACTCACAATTTAATGGCGGTTTTCCGGTTGAAATTAATATGAACGTTAGCAAAGTCTGGGTTGACGCGGATGCCTGTCCGAAAGTGATCAAGGAAATTCTTTTCCGGGCAGCAGACCGCGCTCAAGTCCATCTCACGCTGGTGGCCAACCAGCCGTTGAGTGTGCCCGGTTCAAAATTTATTAATTCGGTTCAGGTAGCTGCCGGGTTTGATGTTGCCGATAACCTCATCGTTCAAGAAGCCAATATCGGCGATTTGGTGGTGACTGCGGATATCCCGCTTGCTGCAGAACTTGTAGAGAAGGGCTGCCTGGCTCTGAATCCGCGTGGCGAATTGTATACCAGAGAAAACATCCGCCAGCGCCTGAATATGCGTGACTTTATGGACACCATGCGTGGCAGCGGGATGGTCTCAGGTGGACCACCACCTTTGAGCCAGTCTGACCGGCAGGCTTTTGCCAATCAGTTGGATAGCTACCTGCAACGGATTTCAACATGACAAGCTATCAAGTAAAAGTAAGAAAAGAATATCCACTTGCTTACCTCAGCTAAACTGAGAAAATATACGGGAAAGTATGTGGGTGTAATATCTCATTTTCTCTGACCTCAATCATTATGAGAAACCAAGATGGCAATCAGGCAAGTATTACGTATCGGCAATCCTCTTTTACGACA
Source organism: Rhodothermales bacterium (assembly GCA_047614505.1). GTDB lineage: Bacteria > Pseudomonadota > Gammaproteobacteria > Xanthomonadales > SZUA-36 > JABDJL01. The sequence goes on from JBLHGQ010000001.1 coordinate 24,092, forward strand.
AGTGTCACTGCCTGTCCGGACTTTTAACTCTGATGAATTGCACAGCTTGATTACCGATATGCGCGAGACAATGGTTGCAGCAGATGGTGCAGGGCTGGCTGCGCCACAGGTTGGAGTTGCCCGCAGAGTCATGATTTTTGGGATCACAAACAATCCCCGTTACCCTGACGCCGAACCTGTTCCCGAGACCATTCTCATTAACCCGGAGTTTGAAGTGCTCGGCGAGTCGATCGAGACTGGCTGGGAGGGCTGTCTTTCAGTACCTGGTATGCGAGGGCGAGTAACTAGGCCAGCACACATACGCTACAAAGGGTTTGATTTGCAGGGTAACTCAATCGTATGTGAGGCCATCGGGTTTCACGCGCGCGTTTTCCAACACGAATATGACCACCTGGATGGAATACTCTACGTTGACCGCCTGGATGATCCAATTCATTTTGGGTTTGTTGATGAATTGTATGCTGACGAACAACTCAATAATTGAAGTTAGAGTTAAAGCCTACAATCATCACTTGAACAAATCAGTTTTTACTTTGAATTCAAAATTTTTAAATATTTAAAAAATTTAGGTGCTGTTCGCAAATGAGAATTGTAAAACTGAAAACCGAACCGGTTGAGTTGTTTCGCATCCTGAAGTTTGAGGGTTTGGCCAGCAGTGGTGGCGAAGCAAAATACGTGATTGGGCAAGGGCAGGTTCGGGTGAACGATCAGGTCGAAACCCGAAAGCGAAAAAAAATTGTGGCGGGCGATATGATCGAATTTGCTGGAGAGCAAATCCTCGTAACAATGGTGGATTAGAAAAGAAAAAATGAAAATGAAGTGCAGGTGATACCATTGCCGCGCGCCCAACCCGGATTTCAAAAGCATGTTTGAACAACTTCGTACGATTCACGCCAATTTACCACTAGGTGCAGGTTTGCTAACACTGCTGGCAGCGGCGGTTTTCCTTGATCTGATTCTAAAACATGTTCTGGTTCGCGCCGTACGTGCATTCGCCAAACGTTCAAGTGTGACCTGGGATGATGCCCTCGTTTCACATAATGTTTTTGGTCGTGTAGTGCAGGTTGTGCCGGCATTGATTGTTTTTATTGGCACGCCGTTTGTTCCTGACATGCCGGAAGCTGGTGTCCATCTCATCCGCAATGTCGCAATGGGTTACATGGTGCTGATGTTGACGCTGGCTCTGACGGCAATGCTAGGTGCAGCAAACACCATTTACGAGACTTTGCCGGTGGCAAAAGAGCGCCCGCTCAAGGGGTTCATGCAACTGGTACAGATTGTTGTGTGGATTTTCGGTGGCGTGCTGATCATATCAACCGTATTGGACCGTTCTCCATTGTTGCTACTCAGTGGTTTTGGCGCGATGACCGCAATCCTTCTTCTGGTGTTCAAGGACACGATCCTGTCACTGGTTGCCAGCGTGCAACTGACAGCGCAGGACATGGTACGGGTAGGAGACTGGATCGAGATGCCGCAGTTTGGCGCCGACGGGGACGTGATCGATGTGCAGCTACACACGGTCAAGGTGCAGAACTGGGATAAGACCATAACCACCATCCCGACCCATCGCCTTATCACGGATTCCTTCAAGAACTGGCGGGGAATGTCGCAAACAGGTGCCAGGCGAATCAAGCGTGCCATACATATTGATGTTTCCACAATTCGGATACATACGGACGGGGAAGTTGAACATTTTTGTCGTTTCGCGCTGCTGAAGGACTACATTAAAAACAAGGAACAGGAGTTGGCAGATTACAACGCAGGACTCGCGAATGATGTAGAAGAGGAAGTGAATAGACGACGATTGACCAATGTTGGCACTTTCCGTGCTTATGCGTTCAATTATTTGAAGAATCACCCTAACATTCACGAAGGCATGACGCTCATTGTCCGACAACTCAGCGCAGGACCGGAAGGACTGCCGTTGGAGATTTACTGCTTCACAAACACGACTGAATGGGCCGTTTACGAGGACATTCAATCGGATATTTTTGATCACCTTATGGCAATTGTGCCGGAGTTTGGTCTGCGCCTTTATCAAAAACCAGCGGGTTCGGATTTGGCAAACCTAAGATAAACTGATCTATTCCAGCGATACTGCCAAAAGGTTTCTGGTATTGAATGAAGTGAGCCAAATCGAAATGAACAATGGGCGGGCTGTTTGGCCCGCTTTTGTTGCGGCTACCTTTACGCTACTGCTTTGGAGCGGAACCGCCATCGCAAATAAATTTGCGGTGATGCACATGGATGCACTTTCCGCAGGAATTCTCCGCTCAATGATTGCTGGTAGTTTGGCCCTGGTAATTGCCCTTGTTCTCCGCTTGCCGTTTCCGGCGAGAGGTAAAGATCGGCTATTGTTACTGATTTCCGGCGTAACCTCATTTGCAGTCTGGCCCATGCTATTAAGCCTGGGAATTGGCCGTACCACTGCGGGACATGCGGCAGTGATTATGGCAATGATCCCCATATTGACAGTCCTTATTGCCTCTGTAATTGCGCGCAAGGTTCCTGCCCTATTGTGGTGGATAGGGGCAGGTATTGCCCTGGTCGCCACGATGACTCTGATAGGAAATCGCCAGTATGCCAGTGTAGATTCCAGTGCCTGGGGGGACATGGTGGTACTTTTTGGCTGTCTGAGTTGTGCATCAGGGTATGTGGCAGGTGGCACGCTTTCACCAAAAATCGGTACGGCTGCAACCACGTTTTGGGGTCTTTCAATGGCTCTGATGGTTCTAATTCCGTCATTTCTGTTGGTATATGCACGCACGGATTGGGCAACTGTGCCGTTTGAGGCCTGGGCAGGTATCGCCTGGATGGCCTTTATGTCGTCGCTAACAGGCTACGCTTTGTGGTTTTTCGCGCTTGGCCGAGCTGGTATTGAGCGGATATCGACATTACAACTGGCCATGCCAGTTTTGACTCTGGTTGCTGCAGCCTTGCTCCTTGACGAAACGCTTAGCCTGTTTATTGGCCTGGTATGCGTTGCGGTCGTCGTAGGTACCTGGCTGGCACAACGTAATGCAAATTGAGGGTAAGCCCAGTGGGAGATAAAAATGCAAAACATGAAAGAACCCAGTGACATGGTACTGGTCTGTTACAAAAATGTTTAGCTGTTAATAGGTCAGCATGGCTTGGCTCACCAGAGCTGCTGAAAAACCGGGTATTCCGTATACTCAACAATTAGTGGCGTCAGTGCAGCACCTCGAATAGATGGCTCTGAACCCATTTACGAACTATTTGGTTATGGAGTCGGCGTAAGATTCGACTTTTTGAACAACTTTATATTGAGTGAGGCAAAAAATGAGCGGCAACAACCAACATTATATTTACATGAAGGCGAACATCTTTGCTTGTGTGTTACTTGTCTGCGCCGGCTCAGCTCTGGCTGTTGAAGAGGAAACGATCGGTGAGGCTGCGGGTGGTTTGAAAATGCGCAGCATCGGGCCCGCGTTGATGGGTGGTCGTATCGCCGATATTGCTGTACACCCTTTCAACAGCAGTGTCTGGTATGTCGCCGCAGGTTCCGGTGGTGTCTGGAAAACCAGTAATGCCGGTGTTACATGGCAGGCGATATTTGATAGTCAGGGCTCGTATTCGATCGGTGATGTCACGATAGATAAGCGTAATCCGGATGTGGTCTGGGTTGGTACCGGCGAAAACATCAGTGGCCGCCATGTTGGTTGGGGAGACGGTGTTTACAAGAGTACAGACGCAGGTAGAACGTGGACCAACATGGGTCTGAAGCAGTCCGAACATATTGGGAAAATCTTGATAGACCCCCGTGATAGCGATGTGATTTATGTCGCATCGGAAGGCCCATTGTGGTCTGCAGGTGGTGAAAGAGGGCTTTACCAGTCTCGAGATGGCGGCAGCAACTGGGCGTTAATCCTCGAAATCGATGAAAACACAGGAATAACTGATATTGAGTTTCATCCTGCAAATCCGGATATCGTTTATGCCGCAGCCTATGAGCGTCGCCGGCATGTATGGGGTCTTATGGCTGGTGGCACCAATGGCGGCATCTACAAATCAGGCGATGCAGGTGCTAACTGGAAAAAACTGGCGAAAGGTCTACCTGAGGTTGATGTAGGGAAAATCGGTCTGGAAGTGACGAAAGCTGACCCCTCTTTGGTTTACGCGACCATTGAATCCGATGACGAGAACAAGGGCTTTTATCGTTCTACCGACCAGGGCGAGAGTTGGGAGAAAAGAAACAGTTACATATCAGGAGGCACCGGCCCTCACTATTACATGGAGTTGACCGCCTCTCAGCAGACTTCAGACCTGGTGTTCCAGATGGATGTCTTTATGCAAGTCACCCGGGATGGTGGCAGCAACTTTGATTACCTGGGTACAGGGCGCGAAAAGCACAGCGACAATCATGCATTTTGGATTGACCCACAAAACGACCTCCATGTGCTGGCTGGCACTGATGCCGGGCTATACGAGAGTTTTGATCAGGGCACGACCTGGCGCCACTTTCCCAACCTGCCCATATCGCAGTTCTACAAAGTAGCGGTTGATAACGACCTTCCGTTTTACAACCTTCTTGGCGGTACTCAGGATCTGGGCACACTTTTTGGTCCTTCCCGAACCATGACAACTGAAGGCGTGCGAAACCAGGATTGGTATGTGCCGCTGGGTGCCGATGGTTATGCAGTAACATTCGATCCGCAAGACTCGAATATTTCCTATATGGAATATCAACAGGGTTATATGTTCCGCCATCATCGGGAAAGTAACGAACTGGTTCAAATCCAGCCACAACCAGCGCCGGGTGATGCGCCGGAACGGTGGAATTGGGATACACCTATTGTCGTCAGTCCGCATGAGTCATCTCGAATCTACACTGGCTCACAACGTGTCTGGCGAAGTGAAACCCGGGGAGATTCCTGGCAGGCCATCAGCGATGATTTAACCACCAATAAAAACCGTTATGAATTCGGGTACAAGGGCCGTGTGTGGAGTGTGGACGCCTTGCATGACAATGGGGCCATGTCGAAGTATTCGACATTGACCTCGATTTCGGAATCACCGCTTACCGAAGGAATTATTTACACAGGATCGGATGATGGTTTGATTCATGTGACCACTAATGGTGGAAGTGACTGGCAACAAACCACGCCGCTTCCAGATGTCCCGCCACTTTCGTTTATCAACGATATTGAGGCATCTTTGTTTGATGCAGATTCCGTTTTTGTGGTCGCTGACGCACACAAAGTTGGCAATTACTCCCCCTATGTATTTGCCAGTTCCAACCGGGGACGTAACTGGCGATCTATTTCCGGAGATCTTCCCGATGGCACGATTGTCTGGGCTGTTCAGCAGGATCATGTGAACGAAAACCTGCTGTTTCTGGGCACGGAGTTTGGTGTTTATTTCACCTTTAACGGGGGTGCAAACTGGCACAAAGCCGGGGGCACCCCAACCATTGCCTTTCGCGATATCAAAATACAACGTCGTGACAACGATTTGGTTGGAGCAACTTTCGGGCGTGGGATTTACGTTCTCGACGACTATTCCGCTCTGCGATCCATGGCAGAGCCCGGCTTTGGCAATGGTGCCAGCCTTTTTCCAATCCGGGACGCCTGGTGGTACATCCCTTCTGCGCCTGGACAGGCGGCGGGTATTCCAACGCTCGGCAGTGACAGCTTTGCTGCGCCCAATCCGGATTTCGGTGCAACCATAACTTATTTCTTGAATGAGAAGTTTGAGACTGCCAAAGACATGCGAAGGGCTGAAGAAAAAACCATTGCCGGGAACGGAGGGGATGTTCAGTTTCCTGGATGGCAGCGTTTAACCAGCGAGTCTCTGGAAGCTTCGCCACGGGTACTTGTGCTTATCAGTGACGGCGATAACAAACCGGTTCGCTGGCTGGAAGCCGCCAATGAGAAAGGAACCCATCGCTTGAGTTGGGATTTGAGGTATCCGGCAGCGGATGCCATTGACTTGAATACACCGGAGTTTCTTCCGCCTTGGGCGGACACGCCACAAGGCCCACTGGTTGCGCCGGGAGAGTATTCAGCTCAGATGTATGCCATTTCAAATGGTCAGTCATCTCCATTAGCCGAAGCTCAGGTGTTTAGTGTAAAACCCGTTCGCGCATTGAAAAATGGTATCCATTACGCAGATGTTGCCAGCTATCAGCGCGATACTGCTGACCTGATGCTCAAGGTTAATCATGCAGGAGAGGAGCTTGGTCGTAGCCAGGAGTTGTTGCTTCATATGAAGGCCGCGGCAATTGCGGCCCCGCAAGCGACGGCATCACTCTTTACCCGTTTGGACGACCTCGGTGCAGAACTAAGCAAATTAAGCACCCGCCTCAGTGGAGATAGTGTCAGAGGTGGCTTAAATGTGAACGCTTCGCCTTCAATCAGTGGACGCGCCTATAACGCGGCTAATACCTGGCAAACCACACATCCTGCTACAGCAACACAACGGTCAGACTTCGAAATTGCAAAGAAAGACCTGGCAGTTTTTTTGGATGATCTAAATACCGTTCTGGCTGATCAGTCTAGCCTGGAAGCTGAACTGACAACAGTTGGTGCGCCAAGCTGGCGTTGATCGCGGATTGTTTGTTTATGGATTCGAATTACTAGCGGGAGAATTACGATTATGTTGCATCTGTTGTCTCATTTATCGCGCCAATGTTGAGCGTCAGCACAGTTTCCATCCGAACAGGACAAAGCTTTGATCATCCGTTTTAAAGGTCAAACTCCGGAAAACCAACAAAATCTGCTGATTCTTGTATTTCTTTGCCTATGTTTTGTTGTCATCCGTTTTTACCTGCTGCAGTCGACTGACAATGTACTGATCTGGTTCGACTCCGTCACCTACGCGAGCATCGCAAAACAGCCGGTCTGGTCCAGGGAGTTCTGGTTTGGTGTTTCGCCTTCTTTCTACCCTTTTTTAATGAAGTATTTCTGGATACGGCCTGAACTCTCTTCACCAATTGCTTGCTGTCAGAGTTTTATCCCGGGCCTGACCATAATTCCCTTGAAACCATTACCCGAAATGGATATTAAATTGGCTGAGTATGTTGTAGGTAGCTACTCTTTGGGATCTATCATGATTTTCCATTGGCTTATATCTGTGGTCAGTTGGATCGTATTGGGGCTGAATGTATATCTGCGATTAAACAATAACGTTATGAAATGGATAGGAGTGATTTTCGTCTTTGCACTTGGCTGCGAAATATCCGTTGTGATCTGGGACCGGAATATCCTGACGGAGTCTATAAGTATTTCTTTTTTGGTATTGATTAGCGCCATGTTGATAAAGGGATTTGATAATAATTCTAAAAATCTTTTTATTATTCTTCTGCTTAGCCTGTTTTTATATCTCAATCTCCGGGTCACTCATCTCTATTTTCTGATTTTTACTTCGATTTGGTTGTTTGTTGTGATGTACCGGATCAGGAAATTTTCATGGATAGCGACCCTGGCTTTGTTTGTAACTCTATTATTTGCAGTCAATCAGTACATCATGTTTAAGGCCGATCGCAGCATTACGCCTATTCGAAGCATTGTGTCCTCACGCATCATGTCGCCTGGATTTGAGGATATCAGGTCCTACTTTGAGTCAAATGGAATGCCTTCAATCCCAGACCCAATCATTGGGCAACTCTGGTTTGCTCCCTATGCTGACTATCCGGACCTTGATTATTGGATCAAGAATGACGCGAGTGCGCTCTATCAAAAGTATCTGCTTACCCACCCAGGTTATTTTTTCCTGAAGCCTTTTACCCGGTACAACATTGCCAACAAAAGCCTGCCGGATGTTTTTACCCCGAATCTGAATTGGCAGATTCCGGACAAGCAGAAAGGCCTGAACCTGTTTTTTTCTGACCGGATATTGTGGTTACTGATTGTTTTTCCGGCGATATTACTGCTTCAGTATGTCCGCAAGCGGCCTCTGTTGGTTAACGGGCATCTAGTGGCTCTGGGTGCATTTCTCATGGTTTCCGGTTTTTTACTGGGGCTCATCAATTGGCATGGTGATCTGGTTGAATTAAATCGGCACATTACACCCTCGATGTTACAGGTGAGACTTGGACTGCTGCTGTTAGTTTTTGGAATGCTCGATTTTTATCCGAAACACAACACAGCAAAGGACGAAACCGGACAGATGGACGCGGAGCAGGCTAATTCAGCGAACGTCAACACTCAATCCGGCGCGAGTTAACAAATTCTGATACTTGTTTTAAGTCCGAAATGGTGCATAAGCTATACCTGAATGACGAACGTCTGGTGATTACGTTTTAAGCCTTTGCAGTTCTTGCAGTGATAATTTCCGGCCCCGGTCTTTACGCGATGGCATTGTTTACCATGCCCAAGCGCACCCGGGAAATTGGATTGAGGAAAGTTATGGGTGCGAAAGTGATGGAAATTATTCAATTGCTGCTTTGGCAGTTTTCCAAGCCGGTTGTTATAGCCAATCTGATAGCCTGGCCGCTTGCCTGGTATCTCCTCAAGGACTGGCTGGATGGCTTCGTTTATCGAATCGAGCTGAGTCCGATGTTTTTCCTCACTGCTAGTATCATCACGTTGTTGCTTGCTTGGGTCACAGTGATCGGACACGCGTGGAAGGTCGCGAAAAGAAATCCGATAGATGCCTTACGTTACGAATAAGGCAGGTTTCTAAACCGCGCTAAACGATGTAGCTGGGTATTTTAAAGACCCTAAATGCTGGCAGGCCTCATATGTTGATTATCTGGATTTATCCAAGTTTCAGATTGCAAAACAGTTTCAGTTTCTGGCTGGGAACTGGTCATTCGCAACCGCTGACAATGCGGCGGCGGTCAAGAAACGTGCCTACAGCGTAAGAAAGAATGCCTGCGCCTGCACCTGTAACGATTGCTTCGGTAAACACCGAGCCGAACATGCCCGGGTGAAACAGGTAATCGACCACAGTGGTCATTACACCCAGAATAAAAGCAATCAAGCCACGTCTATGTGTTTTCGATAACACAACTGCAATGGCTGCGACTGCTCCTGCTGTGAAACCGGTCTGGGACGCGATGATCAAATGGCTCACCCCTATTGTTAACACATTACCCTGTACCATTGTGATCAGGCAGGCGACAGTCGCCTCTGATATATTTTCTACAAATGGACTGACTTTATTGTTCATGGTTGAAGGCAATTTTCTCATAACCTCTTTGAATAAAACCGAGTCTATCAGGGAATGTAGGCATGCTTGCAGGTTTGTCCTGGTGCCGATGCTACTTGGAAATCAAGATTATTCAGTTAAATAGCACAACGCCTTGAGTCAAATCCTTATGAACTCAAGACGTTGCCGATGAACTACCGGAAGTCAAATCCCTATGATCTTAAGGCGGCGATGAGAAAGTAACCGAATGCTGTCAGCTTCTCTTGCCCTAGCGATTTTAAGATTGGAGTCTGGGGGAGATCACCTAAAACCACAGTCACATTATTATTTAACGCCGGGGAACGGAATACTGTAAATTTTGCCAGACATGGCCTGTAATTTTACCGGCAATAAAAACAAGACAGGCACAAACCGATCGTGTCGTTTTTCTTACGAGTGGGAAGTGGGTGTTATGTTTTTGCTGCAATCATTAGGTCTTTTTTTTCGTGTGCACATTCAGGGCATATGAAGCTTCCCTGGTCCAGATAAGTGTAGCTGGAACCACAATTAGGGCAACAGGGTAAATTGCTCAAAACTTTCCCCGGTTCAGTTTGAATAAAAAGGCCGAACAATTAAGGCGGGCGCACCTTTGTACCAGAAAGGCAATTTATTCATAACACCCGTAAACAATAGCGAGTTAATCAGGGAATGTAGCCAGGCCTGCAGGTTTGGATAAGGGGCCTGATCGAACCAGGCTATATCGATCATTGAAAACTGGCGGATGAAAGGGAACACCGCTACATCCGAGAAAGTTATCTGATCGCCAAAAAGATATGGCTGGCTCTCCAGTTCGGACTCAAGTTGCTGCAAAAACCTTTCGCCCTGGGTGCGGTAATGCGCAGGTGTTTTTTCCGGGAACCGGTCGGCGTACTTGTAGTGATCAAGGTGAACCTTGAAGTTGAAATCATTTTCCTCAAGTAAGGCATGAGCCTGATCCGCCAATTCCTCACGCCACCAACGATCCGGGTCATTTTGTCGTAGCGCCCAGTGCATAACATCCGCGCTTTCGTTAATAACATCACCATCGGGGAGAACCAACACTGGAACGGAACCTTTCGCAGACACTTTGAGCATCGAGGCAGGTTTGTCCTTTAGTGATACCTCGCGAAGTTCAAACTCGACGCCAGCGTAATTCAGGGTCATCCTTGCCCTGATCGCGTAGGGACAGCGATTGAATGAGTAGAGTATGGGCAGTTTTTGGCCAGTAATCATTCCGACTCCGATTTTTCCAATTTTTCGTGCAAAATTTTAAATTCCTGCCAATCAATCTCTGACATGTCATACGAGCAGTTCTCGGCGCTGGCACCCAGATCGATCCTGGATTTCATGTTTGGGTGCGACGAAAGGTAATCCGGAAATTGACTGTCGCTTATGTCATGAGACTCCGATAATTTGCTCATTAGGCTGGAAAAGCATTGCGCGGAGTAACCCTGGGATTCCAACATGTGCAGTGCAAACTGATCCGCTTCAGATTCCAGATTTCTTGAATACGAAAGTTGCTGCAATAGAGATGGAACGCCGACCAGGATGACATCTGTAACCATACTCAGGTCTCCCAATATCCAACTCAGTACCATACTCATTCCGGCAGTCTGTACAACGTTTCGCATGGAGTGGTTGTGAAAAACATGTCCCACTTCGTGAGCCAAAACCGCGGCAATTTCACCATCGTGTTCGATTAGAGCGACAAGTTCATCTTAATGATCACTGTCCCGCCGGGTAAGGCTAAAGCATTTGCACCTATCATGGCTCCTTTTCTGAACAATAATTCAGTATCATCGGCCCATGAAAACTTTTCATAAAGTTCGGATATCTGGCTCTGAAATTGCTCATTTATTTCAGTTGGCTCAGTCAATTGTTCATCCAGCATCTGGATGATCTCATTATCAAGGCGATTCTTAACTGAGTCGGGTATGGTTGCTGCAAGAGGCTTGGCAATCACAGGCATACCTACCGTGAACAGCAGGTAGAGGATAAATGGTATGGCAATCAATGCCAGCAAAACCCAGCGCCAGCTGTCTTCAAAGAAACTTACAATAGAGAAACCAGGAAGTTTTCCCTGCGATGCAAGCCATAAATCTATTGACCCATTGTCTGGGGTGGTAAATATTCCTCCATCAGGAAAACTGATTTTCCGATGAAGTTGTGCGAGTCGGTCTGATATCGCCAACTGGTCCAACTCAAATGTAAGCGATTTATCGAGATATTTTATCGTCGCTTCCTGATCCTTACACACCAGGGTTGCAGAAGTTGCAACTGAACTTCCACCGCCAAAATATTCGCCCTTAATTCTGATCATCAGAATCCAAAGTCGATATCAAATGCCTCTTCCAACTCATCACCAGTAGCAGATTGATTGCCTCTTGAACTTCCAGTAAAACGTTCAAAATCCCCGTCAATTGAAAAACAGCTTAATTTGTAGCGAATCATTCTGACCCTGGTCCAGGGAATGGCCAGTCCGAGCGTACAAACTGCCAGCACTGCATTGCCTACCAATAAAATCCAGTAGCTGCTGACATTCATGTTCATATTGAAGTTCGCATTTTCTACTTTAGTAGAGCTCACGACGTGATTTTCAGTTATTACCTGCCAAAATGAAAATGGAAATAGATAGATCAAGATAAAAATGACGTAGGTTATTGCAATTGTCAGGTAGAGTGCCGTGGTCTGATCAAAGGCGGAAAATATCGGCGTGATCACGAATGCTAATGCAAATATAACAACGCCAGCGGCAATGAATGTGGCAATTGACAAAGCAATTGTTTTCAAAAATGCCGAGAAGAAAAGCGATTTATTCAGATTGGCTGTAAATGGATGATCGCCCAAATGAATATGGTTCATGATCAAATTTCTCAAGCGATAGTTAAATACTGGTACCAGCCAAATAGAAAGCAGAAAAAATACAATTACAACGACAATTGAGAATACGAGCAGTCCGGACTGGTCCGGGCCCAGGTTTTCCCCCTGGAAATAACCGACTGCGAATATGGCAGAATAAGCTAATGCTATGATAAATACCGGTGTGCCCAATGCCAAATAAGCCTGTCGGGTCGTTGCGCTAAATCCAAATCTCAAGCTCTTCCAACTGGTATTGCTAAGTCGAAACCGCAAGGCACTGACCAGCACCCAGGGAAAGGCAACCAACATCAAAAATAAAGCCACAATCGGTATTGCGAAATGAAAATCCCCTCCAAAGGCATAGGCCGCAAACACTACCACTGCAATTACCCGACCTTTCAAGATGGCTAAAGGGTTCCCGTGAAAATCGAACTGATTTCCATCCAGAACAACATTCCCGTAAAGATAGCGACGGTTTCTTACCGTAGCCCAGGCTGAATAAATTCCCAGGGTAACCAGGCTGAGCAGCAGGTTGACTACCCAAATTCGAAAATACTCCTGACCAGATCCCGTGAATGTTGCTTTGATAGTGGAGGATGAGAGACTTGGTGACACATCTGCATAGTCTTTAGAATTTTTTTGGTCTTCAGGCGTGGCAGGTCCAATTCCCTGATGTCTCAATTCGATATTGGTTAGGTGGCATGTTGCCATAAAATCGGGGCTTTATTGAGGAAGAAATAAGGTGGGAATGATGAAGTAAAGCAAAAATCAAGATTATTTGGTTAAATAGAGCAACGCCTTGATTCAAATCCTTATGAGATCAAGACGTTGTTGATGAACTTCCGTAAGTCAAATCCTTATGGTCTTACGGCGGTTGTGAGAAAGTAACCAAAAGCTGTCAACTTCTCTTACCCTCGCGATTTCAAGTTTGGAGTATGAGGAAGACCAACCAAAATCACAGACACATTATTATCCAACTCAGGGGACGGGGGTACTGTCAGTTTTGCTAGTCATGGACTGTAATAATACCGGCAAAAAACAAAACACCGACACACTTAACGAACGAGTGCTACACCCACATATTTTTAAATAAAAAGACTACTAAAGAAATTTGGTATCGTGTGCAACCTGGTGGAACTGATAGGCTGAAGCACGGGCGTGGAGAGCACGCCCGGCTCGGATTCGTGCTTTTGGTTTCGCATTCAGGCTGGTCTTGTGCCATCGGATCAGAACGCAAGCTGAGTGTTAAGAAGCATCGCCACCTGACAATTATGAGACCATAGAAAATAAGAAAAACATCCTTTACAGCCTGTGGTAACTGCCACAGCCAATGCAACTGATCCGGCGTCGGTCATGTTATTTGGCACATTTCATTTTCAAAATACCGGCAAGGATCTGGTTAAGACCAAAGACATGGATATTTTTGCTGAAGCGTAGCAAGAGTATCTGGAGCAATTGACTCAGCGTCTGGCGGACTCCCACCCAAGCCATGTATTGCTTGAATATAACCCGGAAAATGATGAACTCATCAATTCACGCTATCAGCAGTACCTTAGTGGTTCCTTCGAACTCCCTGCCAATGAAATTTACCAATTGGGATTTCGCATCGCAAAAAAGGCCGGAAATGAACGGGTTTATAGTTTTGACCACCGGCAGCTCGAATGGCAGGCCGACGCGATGTTTGAGTATGCTAAGGCGCACAACTCTCCAGAAATGACAGCGTTCAACGAAATCATTCAGAAGCTTACTGAGCAACACAACGAAGAGATGGCGACATTAAGTTTGAGAGAATTGCTTATTCGCAATAATGACCCGCAGGAAGAACGTGCAAATATGGATCTATACCTCGCCACCAATGCAATTGGGGTAGGGGACGGGTATTCCGGCGCAGACTCGACCGCCAGTTGGTGGCACCGCAATTTTCGCATGTATGCAAATATTCAGAAGCTGGCGAAGCCCGGAACACGCATCATCGCAATTGGTGGCTCTGGCCACATGGCGATTCTTAAGCAGCTTTTGGGAATTGACTCACGGCTAGAGGCGCAAGCAGTACAGCCCTTTTTGTGAGCAAGCATTTTGGCTCATCCTTGCCGTAGAAAAGCCTTTGTTCTACTCAACCGGATTGTTTAGTCCTGAATGGATCAGAACCACAATCCCCAACACCGGTTTGCTCAAATTGGATTATGTCTGAAAGCTTAGAGCAGGGTATTCTTGCATGAAATCCGCAAAATACGGCGGCGTGATCGAAACTGACCTTGGGAAATTTTTTTGAATATTCGTCAATACAACAATATTAGCCCAAAGATCGCCGATAGTGTTTTTGTTGATCGCTCGGCAGTGGTCATTGGCGATGTTGAAATTGGTCACGATAGTTCAGTCTGGCCCTTGGTTGTCATCAGGGGGGATGTTCACAGCATTCGTATTGGCCAAAGAAGCAGTGTTCAGGATGGCTCGGTTTTGCATGTCACCCATGCAGGCCCATACAACTCTGATGGTTTTCCACTCATAATTGGCGACGACGTCACAATCGGCCATAAAGCCATGTTGCATGGATGCACCATTGGTAATCGCATACTTATTGGTATGTCGGCGATCATAATGGATGGCGCTGTTGTTAATGACGATGTGGTTATTGGTGCCGGAACACTGGTTCCGCCCGGCAAAGTGCTGGAAAGTGGTTTTCTGTATGTTGGCAGTCCGGTGCGGCAAGTGAGACGGTTGAGCGAGAAAGAACTCAGTTATTTTGCTTACGCCTCCAAGCGATATGTCGATCTGGGCCATGAGTACCTTGACGCTCAATGAAACACGTCGCTCGCACAAGCTGGCTATTTCCCTGTTTGGGTTTTACATCCATGCTCATATCGTTTCTGATTCCTGTACATTGGGCGACTGGAAATGAAGCTGGAGTGCTCTATGAAAAAATTTAAAAACCATGCAGAGCTTTTCAGAGCAGCCTTGGAAGCAGGCATGGCGTATGGTGAGAAGCGGGGTGCGGTCATTTTTGAAGCCACCGATTCGGTCAATGAACGAGCAATGTATATTTATCGACTGCTGGTACATGACAAGATCATCGCACCAATGCCCGAAGCTCAAGTGTCACAAAAATCGCTTAAGCATCGTCTTTCACTTTGGCACGCCAGATCACTAGCCAAGGGTGATCCTCTACTCAAATAAGACAAACACGAGTAAGACAAACACGAGGTCGGACCCGCGTTTCACCATTGTTCTTCAGGCTGGATTCATTGGAATAGAACCCTGTAATGGGGCAGAGTGGCACCATGGTCCGAATTGTTTTATTTAATAAACCTTTCAGAGTGTTGTCGCAGTTTCGGGAAAGCGGAGACAAGACCACTTTGAGCGGCTTTTTTAGTGACCCGGCTTTACGGATCGCCGGTCGCTTGGACTATGACTCAGAGGGCCTGTTAGTACTTAGTGATGATGGCAGCCTGGTTCAAAAAATTACCCATCCGCGTTTCCAATCCGAAAAAACCTATTGGGCCCAGGTTGAGGGCCGACCTTCAGTTGAGGCCTTGCAACAATTATCTACTGGAGTGGTCCTGAAAGATGGAATCACGCGGCCTGCCAAAGTTGAATTAATTGACGAACCAGATAACCTCTGGCTGCGAGAACCGCCTATACGCACTCGTGAATCAATTCCGACTTCCTGGCTGGAATTGACGATTACCGAAGGGCGCAATCGGCAGGTCCGTCGAATGACTGCGGCAGTAAATCACCCCACTTTGCGATTGATCCGCGCCCGGGTGGGCGACTGGGACTTAGGTAAATTGAATCCAGGTGAGAGCGAACAGGCTAGCCTGGACTAACTGGCAACGCGATGCTGCGTCAGTCCGCCAATGCCCTGGCTTTGCAGGTACTCTTCATAGTCGCCTTTGAAGTTGACTACGCCATTGGGTGTGATTTCGATGACTCTGGTGGCCAGTGAAGAAATAAACTCCCGATCGTGGCTAACAAAGAACAGCGTGCCGGGATAATTCTCCAGCGCCAGGTTAAGCGCCTCAATTGATTCCATGTCCAGATGGTTAGTCGGCTCATCCATCATCAGAATATTAGGGTTTTGCAGCATCAGTTTACCGAACATCATGCGCCCCTCTTCGCCGCCCGAAATCACCTTGACCGACTTGTTTATTTCGTCTGATGAAAAGAGCAAGCGTCCCAATGTGCCGCGAATGACCTGCTCGTCATCGTCTTCTTTCGCCCATTGCGCCATCCAACTGTACAGGCTTGAATCCTGCTCAAAATCGGCATTGTGTTCTTGTGCAAAGTATCCGATATCGGCATTTTCTGACCAACGAACAGTACCTGAATCGGCTTTGACATCACCCATCAAGGTGCGCAATAAAGTAGTTTTTCCGATGCCGCTTGAACCAATAATGGCCACGCGCTCGCCGACTTCGATCTGCAAATCGAGACCGGCAAAAACCGGTGAATCAGTATAGGTCTTGCTCAAGCCTTCGGCCTCAAGAGCCAGGCGATAGAGTTGCTTGCTTTGATCGAAGCGAATGTATGGGCTTACCCGGCTTGAAGGTTTCACTTCTGCCAGCTGAATTTTGTCTATCTGTCGTGCCCGTGAAGTTGCCTGCCTGGCTTTGGACGCGTTGGCGCTAAAGCGGCTGACGAAACCGCGCAGTTCAGTAATTTGTGCTTTCTTTTTGGCATTGTCTGAGAGTAAACGCTCACGGACTTGAGTCGCTGCGATCATGTACTCGTCATATGTACCCGGATAGAGTCTTAATTCGCCGTAATCAAGATCGGCCATGTGCGTACAAACGCTGTTCAAAAAATGACGATCATGCGAAATGATAATCATGGTGCTATTACGTTGATTTAGAACATCTTCCAGCCAACGGATTGTATTGATGTCGAGATTATTGGTCGGCTCATCCAGAAGCAGAATGTCAGGATCAGCAAACAATGCCTGCGCAAGCAGCACGCGTAGCTTCCAGCCCGGTGCAACTTCACTCATCAAACCGTAATGTTGTGATTCTGGAATATCCAGGCCCAGCAATAGTTCTCCAGCCCGCGCTTCTGCGCTGTAGCCGTCCATTTCTGCAAACTCAATTTCGAGTTCAGCGACTTTCATACCGTCATCTTCAGTCATGTTGACCAATGAATAAATCCGGTCGCGTTCCTGCTTTACGGCCCACAATGTTGCGTGACCCATGATTACCGTATCAATCACGGTTTGTTCTTCGAATGCGAACTGATCCTGGCGCAGTTTGCCGACCCGTTCGTCAACATCGATGCTGACATTACCCGCTGAAGGTTCAAGGTCACCACCGAGTATTTTTATCAGGGTGGATTTACCACTACCATTGGCGCCAATGAGGCCATAGCGGTTGCCATTACCAAATTTCGCTGAGATATTTTCAAACAACGGCTTGGCGCCGAACTGCATCGTTAAGTTTGCTGTAGTAATCATTTTTGTTTTCGCTTTGAGTCGGGGAAAATTTGACTCGTTGCAGGCTGTCTGTGTCGAGGCGCGGGTATGGTAGTTAAAAGCCCCAAGTTATTCAAGTAAAGAATTGAATCAAAGATTTAGCATCCATTTTTGCAATGGGCATTTCCATCTTTAGTGCAGAAATTGAGTATCAGGGTCGTTTGGTCTTTTAATCCCGTTGGTTTGCCGCTAAGCCATATTGCTACTCGATTCCAATCTTTATAATGCTGCTTACTTTGGGCAACAATGAAGACATTCAGGCAGATGTACCAAATGCGGGCACAGTTATGATTTCTTTGAATATTAATTCCAGCGAGTTTGCTTTTTCAGGAGATTCCGATACACCGCTGCTTTGGGTGCTTCGTGACCACCTGAATTTGACAGGAACCAAATACGGCTGCGGTATTGGTCAGTGTGGTGCCTGCACTGTGCATATTGACGGAGTTGCTCAACGTAGTTGTCTGATGCCGGTGTCTGGTGTCGGCGCAAAGAAAATTACAACGATCGAAGGACTGGCCGCAGTTGGCGAGCAAACCGGCGAGCTAAAACTTCATCCTGTACAGCAAGCCTGGGTGGAATTGGATGTCCCTCAATGTGGCTACTGCCAGGCGGGCCAGATCATGGCAACCGTGGACCTGCTAGCGCGAATCCCATCTCCGAGTGATGAAGATATTAACCGTGAGATCAGCAACATTTGCCGATGTGGGACTTATGTACGGCTGAGAAAGGCAATTCACAGGGCAGCTGAACTAAGCGCAGGGGAATCCTGAGATGAATTCTGGAATGGAAAAAATTGATCATGGCCGCAGATGTCTGTTGATTTCAGGTGCCACGGTCGCCGGTGGTTTTGTTTGGGCATGCCTGCTTTAAGCATGGGCTCAGACACTGTGTCCACGGTATAAGCCAGCAACAAAATCGGGTTTTTTATTCAGATACTGCCTGACAACAGCATTGTC
Source organism: Rhodothermales bacterium (assembly GCA_047614505.1). Lineage (GTDB taxonomy): Bacteria > Pseudomonadota > Gammaproteobacteria > Xanthomonadales > SZUA-36 > JABDJL01. The sequence goes on from JBLHGQ010000001.1 coordinate 42,494, forward strand.
ATTGGCAGCAACCAGCCGGAAATAGGGCAGGGTTCGCGCACTGTTTTGCCCATGATGGTGGCTGAGGAACTGGATGTTGAGTGGGCTAATGTCAGTATCGAATCAATGCCATTGAGCATTGTTAAAACTGACGAAGGATTCGCCTGGAAACATGGTTCCCAGGGTGCTGGTGGCAGTACCGGTGTCACAGATAATTGGAATTTTATGCGCGTGGTCGGTGCAACCGTGCGGCAAATGTTGCTTCAGGCCGCAGCCGAAAAGTGGCAGGTACCAATCGGTCAGTGTTCAACAAGACCGGGTTTTGTTGTTTGTCAGGCGATAGCCAAGAAGATCAGTTACGGCGAATTGGCCATGCTGGCATCAAAACAGCCACTTCCGACGGAAGAGTTAGTCCTGAAAAAGCTTTCTGAATACCGAATTGTTGGAAAGCGGCTAAATTTTGTTGATGCGCAAGACATTGTTACCGGCAAAACACAATACGGTATTGATACCAGAATGCCGGGCATGAAGTTTGCAGTGATTGCACGCTCTCCCTATTTAAATGGCAGTGTTGAGTCATGGGATGATACTGAAACCATGAAGGTTTCAGGTGTGCATAAAGTGATCAAGATTGACGGCCCGGAGATGGGCGCTCCTTATCTGATTCTTGCCGATGGTGTTGCCGTCATTGCTGACTCAACCTGGGGTGCAATCAAAGGTCGTCTCGCCCGTTTGCTCAAGTTTGTTGCCGAGCGCGCTGACTACGGCAAAAAGCGACCGAAAGGACGAGCTGTTGGTCTGGCCACCCATTTTACTTTTGGTGGCTATGCGGCACACGCCATTAGAGGTCACAGTTCATCCCAATGGTGAATTGACCATAGGGAAAATAGTCGCTGCAATGGATTGTGGTTTTGCGGTAAACCCACAAGGTGTTGAAGCGCAATTACAAGGCGGCACAATTGATGCCTTAAGTACGGCCTTGAACCTGGAAATAACGGTTAAGGGCGCACAAATTGTACAAAGCAATTTTCACGACTATCCGATCATGCGCATCGCACCCGTTCCGGTAGATTTCGAAGCGCACGTCCTGCCCTGGGGTGACCAGCCTGCTGGCGCAGGAGAAATGGGTGTTCCACCAGTCGCCCCCGCACTGGCCAACGCTATTTTCTCAGCATCAGGTGTGCGCATCAGAAAGCTGCCGATTGCCAACCAACTCAAGGAAGCGCTGGGTAAATCCTGAAAATACCGGCCTGTTCTGCCGTAATAGTTATTTCGAAGCATAAAATGCTGACTCGGATGCTTTCGAAAAAGTGGGCAATGGCATTCGTTTCAGGATCACATTGTGAGATTGATGTTTGTAATAGGTATCTTAAAAAGGGATGATCCAGATTCCATAAATTGCTGAAGCGTGGCGAGTGTCTTGAACACCAATAACATCGAAATCAAAAGACTCTATTTACCGTTGCTGCTGCTATTGCTTGTAACGTCAGCTCTGTTTTTCCCTGTGCTGAACCACGACTTTGTCAATTTTGATGATGAGCTCTACATCGTCAATGATATGGCGCAAAAACAGCTGAACCTGGCGAACCTGAAGGCTATTTTGTTTGAACCATATCAGGCTGCCTGGTACCCACTGACCAGACTCAGTCATGCGCTTGAGTTCGCCCTGTTTGGCGGAAGTGCCACTGCTACACACCTGGTGAATGTAATATTGCATTTCATCAACGCGGCATTACTCTTTCTGATCACGCTGCAGTTGGGTCGCCTGGCGTATCCGGACGAAAATCCTCCAGCTTCATTTGTTTTGCCCGGGATTATTACAAGCCTTCTTTTTCTGGTCCACCCGCAACATGTTGAAGCAGTTGCATGGGCAGTACAGCGAAAAGAACTGCTCGCTACAATGTTCTCATTGTTATCCATCACCATGTACTTGCGACATCAGCTCTTGCCAGCAATCATTTTCGCGCTAATGGCTATGCTATCCAAGGCCAGTTCAGTTGTATTGCCAGCATTTTTTGTGCTCTTGAATATCGCACTGATCAAACCTGATGCTCTGAATATCAAAAGCCTGCTGGAAGTGGTTTGGGCTAACAGATGGATTCTCATTCTTGCGTTGGTCATGACAGTTCTCACATATATTAATCATGAAGCTGAAAATACCCAGTTTTTGGAAGAACACTTCTCACCTTTAAGCAGGTTGATGCTTTACGCTGATAACAGCCTGTTAGGTCTTGCAAATTTCGTTATGTTAAAGCCCGGTTTATTCCATCTGCCAATTAATGAGTACATTGTTACTGCCAATGGGATTGGCTTTATTGTTCTTGTTATCATGCTGATTTTGCTGACTATATTTTGTGCAGTCCTGTTTAAAGGTTCCAGACGGGCTCGTATTTGTGCCATGGGAGTCCTGTTTTATTTCACCGCATTATTGCCGGTTGGTGGACTGGTTGTGTTTGGAAATTATGCCTTTGGGGATCGCTATCTTTATCTGAGCTCCATCGGCTTATATGTTGTTGTCTTTATTGGCTTATGCGAAGTAATGCGGAAATTTTCATCTACATCAGCAGGCCGATGGCTACTGGTCGCGCCGGTGATCTTACTCATCGTCGCTTTCTCAATGTCGATGCGAGGTTTGCCAAAATGGTCAGATTCCATATCTCTTTGGAGCTACGATGTTATCCAACGTCCTGATTCTGTGTTTGCGAATCATCAACTGGGAGCTCAATATTTTCTGGCGAATAAATATCATGAAGCGGTCCCATATTTTGTTGCTGCTATCAATTCTGACTCAAATCACTTCCGGGTCTGGTCAAGAACGGCTAGCTCTCTTTATTTGGCTGAAATTATGTGTAATGACGGACAGGAACAATCAGCAATCCAGGCGCTGGAACGGATCCCCGGTTTTGGTGGGGATATCAAAGATGTGGAGATGCTTTTGGGCTCGCTTTCCTACTCGGGCTACGACATTTGCGAGCAGGCGATATCCGCCTGGTATTCGGAAAACCATGCTAATAAGCCTTAGGGAACCTCTGATTTGTTCATGACTTTGAATAGCGATCGTCCCTGGCCTACATTCGGCTGGCAATCTGCCTGCGCCGATTCGAAAGGTGTGAAAACAACTCCTCTTGATCAACTGGACAATGAGATAAGCACCGGGCTACACGGTTATATCGATGGAGTACGCGTGTTCCGTCACGGTTACCTTATCTATGAGCGTGAATACGAATGTGATTTCGAAAAAGCAGCAGCTGGTCGAGGCGTAGACGGCGGGCAGTACAATTATCACGACGTTGATTGGCACCCGTGGTACCGGCGCGGAGACCTGCACAGTTTTCAGTCCATCAGCAAAAGCGTGACCTCCGCTCTTATCGGCATCGCTATTCATTCAGGTGAAATACCTGGTATCGAAATTCCTATAATGTCCTGGTTTTCGAACAGAGTGTCGGCAAATCCGGACCCGCGGCGCAGCCAGATCACTCTGGAACAACTGTTGACCATGACTGCTGGAATTAAATGGGACGAAGAAAGTACCGAATATACAGACCCTGAAAACTCAGCTGCTGCTATGGAGTCGAGCCCTGACTGGGTGCAATACGTCATCGATCAGGCCATTAACACTCAGCCAGGCGAAGTCTTCGTGTACAGCAGTGGCGTCACGATCCTGCTATCTGCAATTTTGCGAGAGGCAACAGGTCAAAACGCTCAAGACTATGCAAAAGAGCACCTGTTCGGACCACTTGGAATTGAGCCCTTTTTCTGGAAAAAAACCGCAGAAGGTCTTACTGATACAGAAGGTGGGCTCTATTTGAAGCCTACAGATATGGCCAAAATTGGCTACTTATACGCCAATGATGGTGTTTGGAATGGCAGGCGAATCCTTCCGGAGGGCTGGGTGAAAGCATCAATGCAACCGGCAATCGAAGCAGGTGATTGGGAAGGTGTGCGATACGGCTACCAGTGGTGGTTATTGCCTTACGATGGTGGCGAATCAAATTTTGCATGCGTAGGACTTGGCTATGGCGGACAAGGTCTGTTTATCCTGCCCGAATACGATTTAGTATCCGTAATTACCGGCTGGAATATTTATGGTGATCCGCAATTGAGTGCGGAATACGCGTTAAAAATAATTCTCGAGTCGGTTCAGTAAGTTTCAGACCCCAAGCCTTGCTTCGGGTTACCATTGTCCTTTGATTCTATCCAGCAAACTTGAGGGGCCGTTCCATTGAATTCGAACAAATTTACACTGCCTGAATATCTCACACTTGCATTGCTTGGGGCCATGTTCTTACTGCCGGTTACTAGCCTGGCCCAGGCACCTATTGTTCATCCGGGAGCACCCGGCGAGCCTTCCCGGACACTCACTGCTGATGAGGCAACCGAGATTGCAGTTACTTCATACTCACCAGCCGATATCATTTTCCTGCGCGATATGATCCCGCATCATCACCAGGCCATGGAAATGGCGGCATTGGTCGCTGATCGTACCAACCGACCGGAACTCGTTGACGTTGCCGGGCGCATCAACTCCTCTCAGGCCGACGAGATCGAATTCATGCAAAGCTGGTTGAGTGAGCGAGGAGAGGAAGTGCCGGATCCCACTGTGCACGACTCAATGCACACCACACTCTCCATGGCCGGAATGGCATCACCGGAACAGATGGTGGAACTTGCCGGGGCATCAGCGATCGATTTCGATCGTCTGTTTCTCAGTCTGATGATCAGGCATCACGACGGCGCTGTGAAGATGGTTAAAGAATTGCTTGAACAGCCGGGCGCCGCCTATGACCCGGTTCTGTTTGAGTTCACCTCTGACATTACCAACGACCAGACCGCAGAGATCGAACGCATGAACACGTTGCTGGTTGGACTTTCCGATGACCCGCGGGCGGGTCTGAAGGCAGGATTCGAAGATGCCGAACAGGTCATGCTAAACATGGAACTGGTGGTTTCAATGCAAAGACCACCCGGGTTTTTTGACCCGGTTAATCCCCTGGAGCGGGAGTCGAAACCTTTACCAAAGAAAGAGGTTGCCCAGGACCCTGCAATCGCCGTGGAAGAACCGCTGGGTGAGGTGGTGGAAGTGCCGAGCGAGGAGGAAGAATCGGATGGCGATCAAGATGGGCGCTCACCGATGCTTAGCTTTGTTAATACCGACATGGCGTTTCGCGACGATATTTTAGTTGCTGGCAGTTATCACGGTTTCAACGTTTATCAATTACAAGAAGGCGGTGTACCTAAGCATATGGCATCCATCGTCTGTCCGGGCGGGCAGGGCGATGTCTCCATTGTTGGGAATCTCCTGTTCATGTCAGCGCAGGAGACTCGCGGGCGGCTCGATTGCGGTCTTGAGGGTGTGATCGAGGATGTCAGTGCCGAGCGTTTTCGCGGCCTGCGCATTTTCGACATCGCTGATCTGACCCGGCCTGTCCAGGTTGGCGCAGTCCAGACATGTCGTGGCTCGCACACCCATTCTGTCGTTTCTGGCCCTGACGAGAATGGCAAGATCATCGTTTATAACTCAGGTACATCTAGTGTGCGCGAAGAAGAGGAAATGCCTGGTTGCTTCGATGAATCACCTGGAGACGACCGCACCGCCTTGTTCCGAATTGATATTATCGAAATTCCGGTTGCTGATCCGGGAAGTGCACGCATCATAGACAGCCCGGCAGTTTTTGCTGATCCTGAAACCGGCGTGATGGCAGGTCTATGGCACGGTGGCGATCACGGGGATGAAACCCAGGAAACCAGCCAGACCAATCAATGTCACGACATTACTGTTTTCCCTGAGCTCAATATCGCCGCTGGTGCCTGTGCGGGTAACGGCATCATTTTTGATATTTCAGACCCCCGAAAACCTTACCGCATCGATGCTGCAGCCGATTCTGGATTTGCCTACTGGCACTCTGCCACCTTCAACAACGATGGCAGCAAGGTACTGTTCACTGACGAGTGGGGCGGAGGCGGTCGACCGCGTTGTCGTGCCCATGATCCATTAACCTGGGGAGCGGATGCCTTCTATGACATTATCGATGGCAAACTGGAATTCCGTGGCTACTTCAAGATGCCGGCACCGCAGGTCGAGGAAGAAAATTGTGTGGCGCATAACGGTTCTATCATTCCGGTTCCTGGTCGTGATATTTTCGCGCAGGCCTGGTACCAGGGTGGCATATCAATAATTGATTTTACTGATTCAAGAAACCCAACTGAGATTGGTTATTTTGATCGGGGACCCATGGATGCGGAAGATCTGGTGTTCGGTGGTTATTGGTCCGTATATTGGTACGATGGCTATCTTTACGGAACAGAGACTGTTCGAGGAATAGATGTGCTGAAGCTGTTGCCAAGTGAGTTCCTGACCGAAAATGAGATTAAAGCCGCAACTCTGGCAGACCAGGGCCGCAGGTTTAATCCGCAACAGCAATTTCGCGTGACCTGGCCGGCCGAGCCGGTAGTGGCACGTGCTTACGTTGATCAACTGCTGGCAGCAAATGCAGTGCCGGCAGCCCTCGCAGCAAATATCAACAAGGGACTTGATGAGTCCGAATCAAGGTTGTCACAGGGTAATGGAGGCAAACGGCTTGCTCGTAAACTCAAGTCGGTCGCAGCTGATTTGAAGAATCTGGATGTGGACCCTGTTTCCGCAAAACGGATTTCAGGCCTTGCAGCAACGTTGACCGGTATCGCTGCACGCCTGCGCGAATAAATTTGCGTGCCTGAATCGAAGTTGAAAAAGTGAGAAGTTCAATCAACCCAGCAGTTTTCAAAGACTGGTATTTCATGCTTTGGCAATACTCTTTTTTCATTTGTAGGATAATGGACAAGGGTTAGAAAGAACCAATTGGCGCGGAGGCGTTGGGTAAAGACGCATAAAGGGGCACATAGTCATTTCCAAGCAACAACACAACATTTCTGATTTTGCGCTGAAGATTATCACACAAAGCCCTGTCGTCCTTTTTATGGCCAAGGCTTTCGGCGACTATGCGGTAACGTCCATAACTCCCAATGTTGAACAGCAACTGGGATATACCCAGGCAGCATTCCTTGCTTCACCCGATTTCTGGAAAAGTCATGTTCATCCTGACGACAGAGAAAAGGCTGCTGGTGATTTACTCGGTTTGTTTGATACAGGGCATTGTGTTCACGAGTACCGATTCCAGCACAAGGATGGAAGTTATCGCTGGATACGTGACGATGTGACGCTGCTGAGAGACGATGCGGGTGCACCCACTGAAATAGTAGGTTTCAGGGTTGATATCAGTGAGAGTCGACAAGTTAAAGAGAAATTGCGGAAAAGCGCAACCCTGTTCGAGCAGGCTGCCCGTCTGGGAGACCTGGGCGCCTGGGAGTACGACGAGGTCGAGAGTAAATTTATCCAGGTCTCCAAGGAATATGCTCAGATTCTGGGCGTGACCGTTGACGAAATTCTCGCCAAATACACCACCAAAGAAGATGACCTTGGGGTGGTCCATCCGCAAGACAGGGATTTGTACAATGCAGTCGAGGCGAGGGCCATTGAGCGCGGTGAGAGTTATGACTGCGAGTACCGGATCATCAGGTCGGACGGACAGGTGCGTCATGTTCATGAGGCCGGCGACCTTGTTCTCGACTCCACTGGTCGAGTTACCCGAAGTTATGGAATTTTGCAGGATATCACCGAACGCAAATTGGCAGAAGACGCGTTGCGTGAAAGTGACGCCATGCACGAAATGGCAGCTCATCTTGCGCATCTGGGCTACTGGGTTTGGGATGACGTGGAAGACAAGCTTATCAAGATGTCCAAAGAATGCGCAGAGATTTATGGAATCTCTGTTGACCAGGCTTTTTCTGAATTTACCTCTACTAAGAGTAACAGTGAATTTAACTTAATCCATCCAGAGGACCGTGAGGAATTTCACGCGGCCATGAAGGAGGCGAAAAAGCAGACCAGGCCGTTTACCCATGAGCACCGCGTAGTCAAGCCAGAAGGGGAAGTGCGATACGTTCGGGAAATAGGCAATCCCATCGTAGACGAGGCTGGCATGCTCATTAGAACCCTGGGTACGTTGCAGGATATAACTGAGCAGAAGAAGATGCAGGAGGCGCTGGAGGAAAGTGAGCTCCGGTTCAAACAAGCGGCCCGGGTTGCGCGTCTCGGCCATTGGCACGTTGATGAACTGAAAGGTGAGTTCACCTTCATTTCCGAAGAATATGCGCGGATTCATGGCTATACGGTGGATGAGCATATGGAACGCTTCAAATCAATCGATTGCGACTGGAATACGGTCCATCCTGAGGACCAGGCAAGAGTTAGGGATGTATATAAACGGGAAGTTAGTGCGCAAGTAGATTTTCGCATAATCCGCAAAGACGGAAATGTGTGCTACATACGCGAAGTTTACTGGGCTGTCCTGGATGACTCCGGCACCCTCATAGCGACTTACGGCACCCTGCAGGACATCACCGATATCAAGCAGGCTGAATTCGAATTGAGAACCGCCCGGGATGAAGCGGAGGTGGCCAATACGGCCAAGTCCCGGTTTTTGTCCCGCATGAGCCACGAGTTGCGCACGCCAATGAACGCGGTACTGGGTTTTGGTCAGTTATTGCAATTTGGTGATGAGAACCTGAGCAATAACCAGAAAGCCGGCGTGCAGCACATCCTGACCGGCGGCCGACAACTGTTACACCTGATCGATGATGTGTTGGACGTCTCGCGGGTGGATTCCGGTGATATGAACCTTGCCATTGAGTCGCTGGATATGCAGTTGGCATTGGAAGAGTCACTGCTGATGGTTAAGTCACTGGCGGAGGATCACAAGGTCAAACTGAATGTACCCGCGAAAGATGCTTGCCCGGTGCTCGCAGATGAGCGCCGTTTCAAGCAGGTGCTGGTGAATCTGTTATCTAACGCCATCAAGTATAACCATGAAGGTGGCAGCGTGAATGTAGCTATCGAGCCGCTGGACAACGGCGTCGTTCGTATCAGCATCAGTGATACCGGCACGGGCATCAAGCCGGAAAATCAGGCCGATATATTTGAGCCGTTCATGCGCGTAGGCGGTTCAATTGAGGAGATACAAGGTGCCGGTCTGGGCCTGACTATTAGCCAGCGACTGGTGGAGTTGATGGATGGTCAGATTGGGTTTGAAAGCCAATATGGCAAGGGAAGTACATTCTGGGTCGAATTGCCGCAGGCACAAAAGCCGGCGCCGCACATACCCCTGTAATTGTGTTGATCAACGGGACCTTGCTAAAGCAGGTTTCTCGTAGGCCAAAATTCATGCTGACGGTGGTTTCCTGGCAATAACTTCCACCATTTGCGGACATAGGCAGCTGGAAACAGGAAATGTTGAGAGTTTCTCCCATTGTTGCAGAGCAATGGAGCATACGGACTCTTCCAACAATCCGTTTGCGACCAGTTTGGGTAGGTATATTTCCAGAAAACTGGTTGGCCAATGCCAGCCTAGCGTATCTGGTCGTACCAGCCTGGCCATTGATCTGACCGTGGTAACTTCCAGACCCTGCGCTGTAAAGATTTCCGGCAAGCGGCGACCAATTACAATATCCCCTTCTGAATCCCGGAAGCTTCTCAATGCTGAGGCAATGGCCTGATTTAATTCCGGAAAATGCGGCTCGGTTTGAAAGGTCGACCAATCGTAGTATTCGTGCACAACAAATGAAGCATTGGGTCGTAATGCGCTTGCCACTTTCGCAACTACTTCTTCAGGATTAGGCACCCATGCCAGTGCCCACCGGCAGAAAGCACCATCCAAAGACTCATCTTCAAGGGTCATGTCGTCAAAACTGGCCTCACGATAATCGATATTGAGTGCATGAGTTTGATTGACTGCAAGCGCAAATTGAATAAATGCCGGGCTTTGGTCAACCGCGACAATACTGCCCCGCTCACCAACAATATAGGCCATGTCCTGTGTACAGAATCCCGGCCCACAACCCAAATCTAACAGCGTTTGCCCGGGCCTGAATCCTGCGGTTTTCCATCCGTTTCTGGCCTCCTGTGCCCAAACCTGATGCTGTAAGCCCAGTCTTAACAACTCCGCGCGTTCTGTACCCAGGATGTATTCCTGAGATTTGGATTCTGTCATTTTATTTCCCGAAGAATTCAAGGCAATTGACTAATTGTACGTGTCAACGAAACTGAAAAAAATCATCAGGCTTGGCGTAATATTGCCTGTACAGGTCTTATGTCCAGAGACTGTTTACTTCTTTTCGCCTTCTTCCTCTTCTTCGCTTTGAGATTCTTTTGCAACTTCAACCATTTTAATTTTCTGTTCAAGAGCAGGATCAGGAGCGAACACAGATAAAAATGCGCCTACTGCTAATACACCTTTGGTCCTTCGGCGGGCCCAAATGACCATCAAAGCCATCAGTATGAATAGAGCGATGAAACACCCTATGATCATGAGTTCAGTCATCTTTCTGCCACTCCCGGGGATCTATTCGATAGTAAGACACTAGTGATGTAAATAATTCACTATGGTGCTTCGCCATTTGTCCTGGTTTTTCAAAGAAGGTTTCGGTTGCCACTGCAAAAAATTCGGCCGGGTTTGTTGCACCATAGTGATCCATTAATGATCTCTTTCCTCTTCTGCTGGCTGTCTGCAGGGTTTCAAACTCCTGCGATAAGACGGTTGCCCAAAGGTTATAGCTGGACGCTCCACCAAGAAGCGGAGCACCGTTCGCACTGCCGGTTTCGCTGTCTAGCTGGTGAGCAAATTCATGTAACACCACATTTTGACCATCAAGAAAATTGCGTGCGCCATGCTGAACAGAATCCCAGGCAAGGATGATTTTACCGGCTTGCCAGGACTCCCCAAGCAAATTTCGTGGTCCGTGATCAACGACGCCTGACGAGTTAGCACTGGCGCGGTCAACTATGAAAGATGTTGGGTACACGATGATGTAACGTAAGCCCGGATACACATCTGAGGACCGGTTGAGGACCAACATGCATGCCTCAGCGGCAATCGTGACACGGATTTCATCCGTAATTTCCAGGCCGCCCGCGCCAGAGAAATGTTTTTGATGCAGAAACTGTTTGATCAATTTGCGAAGCTGTAATCGCAATGGCATAGGAAGTTGCCGGTAGACCTGAATGTTATTTTCCAGCAATTTCACCCATTGATCAGGGAAGGGCGCATTAATTGCGTTTTTAAGACGCACTCGAGGAACCCACAGAACAAGAATGGTAATAACAGCGACAATTATGAGCAGCAACCAGGGCAACATTCCCGCAGTATGCCGTATTTTGGGTTCGCCATGAATATCGGTATTTTGTTATTTGCCTGCTGGACAGCTGAGACTATGCTGTAGCAATCTAGTGGTCTCAGTGCACAAGGAGTCCAAATTATGCGCCGACAGGTAGTTTTCACGTTTTTTTCGATACTTTTTATGTCACTTTCCATGCCCCTGTTTGCACAAGCAAATGCTGACCCGGAAAAAGCCAGATTCGCCGTCAACGCATGGAGAAAGTCGAGTAATTTTCACACCTTTGGCCCTGTTATTGGTTTATGATTTGCCGCTGAATTAGAAACAACAAAAGGTACGTCATGAGAGTCATAACCATTAGTTTTATCAGCTTGGTCCTATCTGGTGCCGTTTTGGCTGGGCCGGTGATGAACCCAACTCAACTTGAGGGGCTTGAATACAAGGTTCCTTTGTTGACTGGAAGCTATGATGAAGCGATTTCTAAGCCTTCATCCATTCTGGGGTTTCCCGTTGGCAGTAAGACTGCCACCCCGGCACAAATTGTTGAGGTCATTACTGTCATCAGTGATCAGAGTGACCGGGCTCTGCTGTTTGAGTATGCACGTAGCCACGAGGGCCGGCCGCTTTACTATCTGGTGATCTCTTCACCTGAGAATTTGGCTCAAATCGATTCTGTAAAAGCCGATCTGGCACGCCTGTCAGATCCCAGAGGGCTCTCAGAATCACAGGCAGACAGTTTGATTGAAAGACTTCCGGCTGTAGCCTGGATGGGTTTCTCCATTCATGGTAACGAAACCTCAGGTGCAGATTCTTCTCTCGCCGCTTTATATCATTTGACCGCATCACAAGATGAAGATGTCATATCACTTTTGAACCGTGAAATTGTCATTATTGATCCATCCATGAACCCTGATGGCCGTGCCCGCTTCAGCAAAGCAGTCGAAGAAGTCAGAGGTGCGGCGCCGAATATTGATAACCAGTCCATGCTACATACGCAGGATTGGCCAGGCGGGAGATACAACCACTACCTTTTTGACCTCAACCGCGACTATATCCACGGCATTCATCCGGAAACCCGCGGTAAGGTCAGAGCAATCAATGAATGGCACCCTCAGATTGTCATCGATGCCCATGAAATGGGCTCACAAAGCACTTTTCATTTCTCGCCAGCCCGCGAACCCGTTAACAGCAATAAGCCACCGTTTCAGGATGTGTGGATGCATGTGTTTGCCAATGACCAGGCCGCGGCTTTTGACAGCAATGTCTGGCCCTATTTCAATGGTGAAAATTATGATGATCTATACCCGGGATATACCGTTTACTCTATGTATCGCGGCGCACTCAATATTCTCTATGAACAGGCCAGAGTTGCCGAAGACGGCGTTCGTCAGGACGAAGGGAAAATCCTTACTTATCGCGAGTCAGTTCACCATCAATTGGTGAGCACACTCAGCAGCCTCAATACTTTGGCCGACAACTCAAAGCAAATGTATCGCGACTATTTTGAAGATCGCCGAAATGTAATGTCTTCTGCTAGTCCATTGGCAAACCGAAGCTTTGTCGTTCTGCCATCTGACAATGGTGCTCGAATCAAATCTTTCGTTGCTGCTATGGAATTACAGGGATTTGAGCTTTATCAGGCCAGTAGCGACATCCAGGTCAACAATGCCGTCAACCATCTTGGCCAGACCCTGGCCCGCACAACCATTCCCGAAGGAAGTATTGTTATACCCAATCGGCAGCCTGAAGCCCGTTTGATTGCCACGATGCTCGAGTTTGATACTTCCATCAGAGACAAAACACTCTTGAAAGAACGAGAGCTAATATTGCGCGGCACACGAACCCTTATGTATGACGTGTCAGCCTGGAATACGACCATGTTGCATGGTCTGGAAGCATGGACTGTGCCTGTTCACCTGAAGGAAAATTTGGCTCCCTACAATCAGCAAGCTGCATCTGCTGCATTGATTGATGTTGATAATTCAATAGCCTGGATTGTTACAGGTGGCGACGACTACTCAGTGGGATTTGCCGCCCGTGCCATGGAAACCGGTCTCAAGGTGAGAGTGGTAACAACCGATGCCGTGCTTGACGGCAAACCTTACCCAAGGGGCTCGGTTGTTGTTTACCGAGCGGATAACCCAGGTGATGTTGCCGCGTTAAAAGCCAATGTAGAGCAACTTGCTGGAGAGCTAGGTGTGGTCGCCCAAGGTTTTGCCAGCGGGACCGGCGCTGGTGAATTGCCAGACATAGGCGGAAAGTATTTCCAATTGCTGGAGCAGCCACAAATTGCAATCGTCACACACGGTACAACCAATCCGTTGGATGTGGGCGCAATCTGGAATTCCATTGATCGATTTCTCGGCATACGCCACTCTCATCTGGATCAGAAATGGCTGGGTGAAATGGATTTGAGGCGCTACAACGTCATTGTATTGCCGGATTTGTGGCGTAAAAGTCTTTCAGCGGCAGCAATCTCCAACCTGAAAACATGGGTCGAGAATGGCGGGACCCTGATCGCAATCAAGGACTCAGTTTCTGAACTAATCGACCCGGCCAATGAATTCACCAGGGTAAGAAATATTTCAGACACTTTTGCTGAACCCGATATATATGACCTGGCCATTCAACGTGAATGGTTATGGGGCAAAGACAAGTTAGAAAACCTCGACCAGCTTCGATCAAATCTTGCTCCGGAAAAAGTTGATTACCCCTGGCAGGGCAAGAAAGAAGATGAATCAGTGCTGAAAAAACGTGATCAATGGCAACGCCAGTTTATGCCCAAAGGGGCCATTACTGCTGGGCGCACTGACCAGAAGCACTGGCTGACGTTTGGTGCAGGGCCGGTGTTGCCTGTGCTGACCGGAGTCATACCGGTGTTGATGGCCGACGAGAGTGTAGATGCCCCCGTCAGGTTTGGTGTGTTCAGCGAAGTAGATCAGGATCGTTGGGCCGAGATGCAAAAGGCAAGAGGTGATGAAAAAGGGCCGCGAAAGATTGGCTGGGCATCGCTTCCTGATCAATATGAATTAAACCTTCGCATGAGTGGTTTGATTTGGCCTGAGGCGGCACAAAGAATCGCAAACGCTGCATACCTGACTCGTGAATCAAAAGGTAACGGGCAAATCATTTTGTTTGCTGACTCACCCATGTTCCGGGGTTCATCACTGGGTACCAACCGCTTGTTGCTCAATGCACTGGTTTACGGGCCGGGACTTGGGGCAAGTCAGCCGATTATTCCTTAGCCCCGATTTCTACTTTCGCCCAGAGAGGATGATTCCACATCATGCTGGAGATTTTCCATTCTCTCCCGTCGAAGATGGCGCTCATTTGGTTATAGCCCTCGGTGGCATAACTGCAGTGCCCAGGGTTTTTCTCGAGGCTTTGTTGCGCTTAGGCCGTCAACGGATTATGGCTCGTCACTTCCTGAAACCGGAATCGTCACTGAGCGCAAATGCGGAGCAGGCCCTGGTTCAGCATAAATGGCCGGGCAATGTAAGAGAGTTGCAAAACCTGATGCACAATCCCAAAATGTCGCGCTTTTCCCTGCAGGGTCGGTTCATATTTCTATTAAGCACTATTCTGATTGTGACGGTCGTCACATCGGTACTCCTGGCCTTGTACCTGCAAGAGTGGGCGCTGGTCCTGCCTGTGGTAATTTTGATCTCGATGTTGTTTGTTACCTCAGCAGTAAAGTCATTTTTTATCCCGGTTAACAAGACTTTACAGGCCTTGAGTAGTGGCGTCGCCAGTTTCAATGATCATGACTACAGCGTCACAATTTCGAACAATCGCGAAGATGAATTGGGACAACTGGTAGAAGTTTATAACGAGCTGGCCTCAACTTTGCGTGATGAACGATTTAGCCTGTTCCAGCGGGAACTGCTACTGGATACCGTTATTGAGTCCAGCGCTGTGGCGGTGGTCATTGCCAACCACCGCGGTTCCATTGTTTACGCAAATCGTGAAGCATCAACACTGCTTGGTGAGGAAGATCGTATCGAAGGTGGGCTGCTTTTTGAATTAGCCAGAAGCAAGTCGACCATCATGGCGGAATCAATAGAGGCCCGCAAAGACGGCCTTTTTTCACTGGAAGCTGAAGATGAGGCCGAGGTGTATCACCTCACCTGCAGACGATTCAATCTCAATGCTCAGGATCACGGCTTGTTCCTGTTTAAAAAGCTGACCCGTGAAATTGCCCGCCAGGAAGTCGATACCTGGAAAAAGGTCATTCGTGTAATAACGCACGAGTTAAATAACTCGCTGGCGCCGATCACTTCGCTCACGGCTTCGGCCAGAAAAATATCCGCCAGTGGAAAAAGCACAGAAAAACTTGATGATATTTATCAGAGTATTGGCAACCGGGCCAATCATTTACAAACATTTATCGAACAATACGCCTCTTTTGCCCGCCTTCCACAGCCTCGAATCGTCAATGTCGAGTGGTCATCTTTTGTTGAAAACCTACACCGGCTGATTGAATTCAATTTGGCAGAAAACCCGCCTGAGGGAGTAGTAAGGTTTGACCTGGTTCAAATGGAACAGGTGTTGATAAATTTGGTCAAGAACGCAACTGAGTCTGATTCTGCTATCGAAGATGTGCAGTTAAGGATCTTACAAAACAGCAATGAAATTTTGATTGCTGTTGAAGACCGTGGCAGCGGCATGGAGCCGGAACAAATGAAACTGGCCCTGCTACCGTTTTACTCTACCAAGCGGTCAGGGACTGGATTGGGTTTACCGCTTTGTCGTGAGATCATTGAAGCTCATGGCGGCAGTCTGCAAATTATGAATCGTAAACAGGGAGGTTTGGCCGCAGTGTGCAAATTACCTGTTCGGATTGAATGAATAATAAAGGACGAAACAGCGTGGATGAACGCAACAAACAGGGTATTTCATTCAGAGGAACACCCTTCATACCTGCTTTTGCCCATTATCAAAGACAGTACGGCAAACTAAATTGTCGTCAGCATCTTATTTTGATTCCGACCTGAACAGGCTCTAGTATTGGACTGATGCCAGAAAATAATAAAAAAACAAACCTCTTTACTGAGTTAGCTCGCCGCGGCGTCTACCAGGCGGTTGGTATTTATGTGGCCATTTCCTGGGGCGCAATCGAAATTCTGATTACGGTCAGCGGGCGTTTTGGCTGGCCTGCCTGGCTTTCTGACGCATCCATCATTCTGTTTCTTACTGCTCTTCCACTAATCGTGTTATTGGCATGGGTGTTTGACTTGTCTGGTTCTACGTTAAAACGGGTCGAACCCGGATCGTTGATGGGCAAGTCACTCATTGCTGTTGGCTTGATGCTGGTGCTGGCGGTCAGTGCGGTACTTTTCATTAATAAAGGCAAAAATCAGGACAAGAATGACGGCTACGTGCCACCCACTCGCGCACTCAATGGTAGACCGGTAATTGCTGTTATTCCCTTCCAGGATTTGATCGCTGAGGGCAACAGTGCTGTGATGGCTTTGTCATTCACTGATGAACTCATCAACCGAATTAATGCACATCCGGACCTGATGGCATTGGACCTGCAGTCGGTAAGTAGTCCACTAATCAGCGAGGCGCAGACGACCGGCAACCTTGCGAATTTCCAGGTTACGGGATCACTGCGACCTGCCCAGACCGGCATTGAGTTACGTGTGCGTATGACAGATGAACAGGGCCTGGTTGTCTGGGAGCACAACACAACCCGCAATATGCGTGATGCAATGGAAGCCAGAAATGCTCAGGAGTTTGTCGCCGGTCAGGTAGCTGCGTCATTGGGAACGATGTTGACTGGTGCTGATTATTGCGAGCCAAGCGACAATGCGCAGGCCAGCGCGCTTTACTATCGGGCAAAAGGTCTTTTCGCTCAACGGGGAGCTGAAAACGTAGCCAATGCTGCCTTGCTATTGGAAAACGCGTTGGAACTGGATCCGGATTTTGCACGTGCCAAAGATTTGTTAGCAGCGGTGTACGTACGTTTTTATTTTCATGTCATACCCGATCCCGCTCATTACAATATGAACGAAGAAGAGCTACAGGCTTTTCTGGATACCAACCCGTCACTTGCACTGGCAAAAAGTGCATTGGATGCCTGCCCAAGTCTGGGTTCTGCCTATGTTCACATTCAAGTTTCGATTCCAGTACCTCAGACCCTTGCTGACGCTGTGGAAATCCTGACTGAAGGTCTTAAACGCGATCCGGGAAATGTACCTTTGCTGGACCGGCTTGTTTATATATATCTGGAAATGGGCCATCTGGAAAAATCACAGGAAATTGCCAGCGAATATTACCAGAGGGATCCATTAAGCCCCCGTGCCCCCCATGTGCTTTCCCTGGTTGAGCGGGTAAGAGGAAATTCTTTAAGAGCGCTTGAGTTAGAGCGCGAAGCAGTTGATGCAGGCTATCGAGAAGAAAATGCATTTTCGTTAATTGCTTACCTGCTTTATGTTCTGGGAAATGAACAGGAACTTATCGATCACTTTGAATCTGATATGGAGCGGGACCTTGAGCATTTTCTGATTGATCCGCTACAACTTTTGGCAGCACGAAGCGATCCACAGTTACTTGAGAAACTGAAATCAGAAGCTGAAAATCTCTTGCTTGATGCCGATTTTCAAGCCCTGCGCCGGCTTGTTGGGACGGATGGCGGGCCGCCGTGGCTGTTCGAGTTGGGCGATACTGAACTTGGCTGGAAAGGTATCAATCAACTATCCGAGTCTGGGTTTGGGAGGTCATTCAT
This sequence comes from Rhodothermales bacterium, assembly GCA_047614505.1. Lineage (GTDB taxonomy): Bacteria > Pseudomonadota > Gammaproteobacteria > Xanthomonadales > SZUA-36 > JABDJL01. The sequence goes on from JBLHGQ010000001.1 coordinate 60,411, forward strand.
TCAGGGGATCTGGTATAAAAACACACAAAGAGCTTATGCCAATCAAAGATTACTCGAACTGGATACCTGGGCGCCAGAGTACATTGATTTCTGGAACCGCCTCGGCCCACCGGACGGCTGTAGTTGGGACGGCACTGCATTAGACTGCAGTCAACGCGAACAATAAATCCTTCTGAACACCAATCTAACTACGTTTTTTAATGAGGAATATGCCGTGAAAGTTAAAAATCTACTCAAATTGATTTACATCACCGTTGCGGTCATCGCATTTCAATCCACTGTAGCGTTGGCTGATGATCATCAACTGAATGCTGCAACTTTATCTGCACTTGATGCTGCCATTGCTGGTGAGCACCGCAGCGATGAGAACAAAGCCAGAGATGCCTTCAGGCGGCCGAAGGAGACACTGGCATTTTTTGGCTTCCGGTCCGACATGAGCGTTGTTGAAATCTGGCCGGGCGGAGGTTGGTACACAGAGATTCTGGCACCGGCATTGAAGGATAACGGTTCTCTTTATGCAGCCCATTACTCCGTGAACCCGAATTTCGGTTATCAACGTCGATATTTCGGTGCATTCCTGACTAAACTCGGCGAATCCCAGGACATTTACCGAGACGTGATAATTACTGCATTAGCCGTTCCTTACGAGATCGACATTGCGCCCCGTGGTACAGCCGACATGGTGCTGACATTTCGCAATGCACATAACTGGGTCAATCCAGGCTACGGTGCGCATACGGGTGCTGTGACATTTAATGTGATGTTTGACGTGTTAAAGCCTGGCGGCGTGTTGGGCGTAGTTGATCACCGTTGGCCTGACCCTGCCACCGAAGACCCGAATGCGGAAGATGGATATGTCTCGGAAGACCGGTTGATTGCCATGGCTGAGGCTGCCGGTTTCAAACTCGCCGCACGCTCTGATTTGAACCGTAATGAAAAGGACTCTCACGTACATCCTCAAGGCGTCTGGACTTTGCCTCCGTCATTTGCACTGGGCGATGAAGACAAGGACAAATACATGGCCATTGGTGAATCAGACCGGATGACTTTGAAGTTTGTTAAACCCGACAAATGAGAGTTTTATCGCATTGTCAACTAGTGTTCATTGATCACAAGCTATTGCTTAAGTAACGTTTCCTGAAGTTCGCGATTGGCCATTATCAAGGTCAGGCCGCACCATGCGACCAGGCAATATCCCTGCGCTAAAAGAAATTGATAAATAGGTGATTCACAAACACCGGAAAACAGGGGTTCGTGTGATTCTACCGCCACCAGTCGTGGCTTATATCGATCAAAATCAAGTGATTTCAAAACTTCCAGATCGTGCCCTTCGGCGTCAACTGACAGAAAGTCGATTTGTTTGTTGGCGTACATTGTATTGTCAATCAGATTGGTGAGTTTTGAAGCCGATACCGTTTTTGTGTATATCCGCTTTTCCCTTCTGTGAATGTTTTGTCGAGTGACGACATTAGAGAGTAAAACCCTCTTGAGTAAAAGGTTATCTCCCCTTCAATGTTTGAAACCGCACAATTGATGTTGGTATCTTGTGGCCTGACAATATCAAATCCCTCGACCTTGATGGAATCAATATCAATGTTGATTCCGCGCCAGCCTTTTTTATAGAGACGCCAGGTATTATTATATTTTTTGGGATGGAAACAGCCCGCATCAACGAAAAAACCACTAGATTTATTTGGAAAGCATCGATTGATGGAAACATCTTCCGCGTATGCTGAAAAATACCCAAATTTTGACCTTGTAAGATAGAGTTTCCTCAGTAAAAAGAGCTTTCTGAAAACCGGGTTATTTTCGAGCCATTCAGGTAAGTTTGAAAGTTTAAAACTCATTTAATTTTCTCTGAGATCAATTCGTATATCATATCGTCAATTGGGGATGTTCTATAGGAGAGAGCTTTTTTTCAACATCTCAAACCCTAAGAATATTGCCTGGAACCAAGAACTGGTGATTAATAATCCTTTTCCAGCCCGGAAACGCTGATAAATGACTGCACAGCTTGATACCCAACCTTCCGTTGCTCTGATTGTGTCTACTTACAATCAACCTGCGCATCTGACGCGAAGCCTCAAGGCCTTGTCGTTACAGGATCACAAACATTTTGAAATTGTTATTGCCGATGATGGTTCGCGACCTGAGACACAGTCTGTTATTGAGGAGTTCAGTAGTAAATCAGCACAGATTGTGAAACATATCTGGCATGAAGATGATGGATTTCGCAAAACCACTATTTTGAACAAGGCCATGCTTGCCACCGAAGCTGATTATCTTATTTTCATTGATGGCGACATCCTGGTACGCACTGATTTTATTGACCAGCATCTGTATTTTGCCCGGCGGGGCAGATACCTTTCAGGCAGTATTATCCGGCTCAATGCAAGAACAACGGCGCGGGTCACAGGCAGTGATATTGAAACTGGGAATGTCTTCAAGCCCGGATGGTTGATTAAGGAAGAGCGAAGTTTCAACCGGCGTTTCCTGCGCATGATGTTCAGTTGGGAATTCAGGGACAAGCTGAACAGAAAAACCACCACTGCGCCCCATTGGTACGGCTCGAATTCTTCCTGTTTTCGAGACGATGCACTTGCGGTCAACGGATTTGATAACAGTTTTAGTTACGGTTACGAAGACGCAGAGTTTGGTGACAGGCTCGAGTTGAACGGTGTTGAAGGTCGCAATGTGCGTTGGACTGCAATCGCCATGCATCTCGACCATGGCCGTCCTTACGTTGACCCGGTAACAAAGGCTGAAAACTACCAGCGTCAAATGGATTCCAGGGCCAGAAAATCCTGCATTACCCCAAACGGTTTAAAAGAACTCGATGAAACTGAGAACATCATCAATGGTGGATAGAGATGCTAATAATCGATTGAAGCTCCGATGATGATACAAGCTGATTCAGGTCAGCAAGACTATTACAGAAAGCAAAGTTTCTGGCTCGACTCTGTGCCGGGCTCTTTGACGCCGCGCGAGTCTTTGAGTGCTGATACACAAGCTGATGTAGCCATTATTGGCGCCGGCTACACTGGTTTATGGACTGCCTGGTACCTGAAGAAACACGCACCCGACCTGAATATCGTTATTGTCGAGTCTGAGATCGCGGGCTTCGGGGCCTCCGGTCGTAATGGCGGTTGGTGCAGTTCATATGTCGCCAGTCTTGAGGAACAGATGGGCAGGACCGAAACCCGGGAGCAAGCCATCGGTCTGCAGCGGTTGATGTTTGACACTGTTGCTGAAGTCGGTCGGGTGTGTGAAGAAGCAAACATAGATTGTCACTTTGCCCATGAAGGACATGTAGCTGCGGCAGTATTACCTGCGCAAATGGAGCGGGGTCGCGAGCATGTCGAGAATATGCACGGCAAGGGATTTTCGGACGACTTCAGGTGGCTGAGTGCTACTGAAGTCAATGAATTGGTCAACGTTAAAGGTGCTTTGGGTGGTTTCTTTATGCCCCATTGTGCTGCCATTCAGCCGGCCCGACTTGCTCGTGGCCTGGCCGAAACACTGGAAGGTAGAGGTGTTCGAATCTTTGAGAAAACACCGGCACTGGCATTTGACTCCAACGGTGTGGACACTTCCATGGGTCGTGTGAAGGCGGAAAACGTCATTATGGCGACTGAAGGATTCTCACGATTTTTGCCCGGATTGTCACGAAAATTGATTCCGATTCATTCCAATATGATCGCCACTGAACCCTTGAGTGATGATGAGATTGAAGAAACTGGCCTGACGAGGCGCTTTACCTGGAATAACGGCAAACATATGGCGACTTATGGTCAGCTAACCGCAGACAAGCGCATAGCGTTCGGTCACAGGGGCCGGTACATTTATGATGGCGGCATTCGCCTTCAGTACGAATCTTCAGAACCTGTTTTCAACATGATTGCCGATGAGCTTTTCCGTTTCTTTCCGTGCTTGCGTGGAAAAAAGATTAGTCATGCATGGGGTGGCCCTATGGGTGTATCAAGAACTTTGACGCCCGCAGTGTGCTTTGACCCCGCTCAACGGTTAGGTTGGGCTGGTGGTTATTTTGGTGATGGTGTGGGTGCTGCCAACCTTGCCGGACGAACCATGGCCGATTTGATACTGGGTCGTGACACGGAGCGAAGTCATGCATTGTGGGTGAACCCTGAAAGAGAAAAGGCACTCAATGCAAGATTGTGGGAGCCAGAACCCATTCGCTGGCTGGGGGTGCAAGCACGTTCAAAATGGATGGGATGGACTGATAACGCTGAAACCAAAGGAAGTCTACTTGCCCGTCCAATGAATTGGGCTCTGGAAAATTTATTTCCCTAAAGATTGTTACTGCGATTTAACAGGAGAATGGGCCGATGGCCAGTGAGCCACACCAGGAATATGACGATGACCTGACTGAGGTATTGGCTGCCATATGGGGTGAGGGGTTTTTGTCTCCAGGTGGTACCGCTGAGGTGGACAGGGTTTTGCACGGTCTGGACATGGCTGACAAGGAAGTACTCGATATCGGCTGCGGCACGGGTGGTATGGCCGTTCATATCACCAGGTCGCATGGTGTAGGCCATATTACCGGCATTGATGTCGATGCCAGCCTGATTACCAAGTGCAGGGCACTGGCCAACAAACACAGGGTTGCTGACAGAGCGAGTTTCGAGCTTGTCAGTCCCGGACCCTTGCCTTTTGAAGATTGCCAATTTGATGTGGTCACCAGCAAAGATTCCATTATTCACATACCTGATAAAGCCGCTTTGGCAGCTGATGTATTTCGTGTGCTCCGGCCAGGTGGCTTTTTCGCTGCAAGTGACTGGCTGGCAGGCTATGAGGGTGAACCATCGCCGGAAATGCAGGCATACGTTGACGCTGAGGGCTTGGGTTTCGGTTTGGCCTCAGCCCATACCTATCGACAAGCTATGATTGCTGCCGGGTTTTTGGATGTTAAACTGACAGATCGTAATGAGTGGTATCGCGTTGTCGCCCGTACTGAACGGGACCGGTTGAGGGGTCAGCTTTATGACGGCCTTAGCGCAAAAGTTAACAGCCAATTTTTGGATCACGAGATTGAGGTGTGGAATTTGATGATTGTCGCACTTGATCAGGGGCAGTTGCGACCAACACACTTGCGGGGATTAAAGCCTTATTAAGTTAACGCTAATAGAAAGTTGGCTGGAGAGCTTTTATGAATGACGAAACAATTATCCGACAGGCTGAGTTCGATCCAAAAGTCCGAACTTATTGGCTGTTATCTGGTGCGCTGCTTTGCGTTGTGACACTTGTTGGCATTCCACTTTTATTAATATGGATACCAATCGGGCGGATGCTTACCGGTCACTACCTCGAGCGCATGGATTGTGTACTGACTGAGAAGGCTCTTAAGGTAAAAAAGGGCATCATGGTTCGAGTAGAAAAAACCATTCCATTGGATAAAATCACCGATATGGCTGTGGTCCAGGGTCCCATCATGCGGCATTTTGATATTTGCAAACTCACCGTGGAAACTGCCGGGCAATCCGGCCCAGGTGCCCTGGTGGCTTTAATAGGAATTGTAGACGCGAAATCGTTCCGAGAGGATGTGCTCGCGCAACGGGATATCGTTTCTAATCAGTCGAAGTTACCAACCGTTAACATTGAGCAATCTTCTGCGGCACCTGTCGGCGATACCCTGGAAGAAGTCAGGGACAGCTTGTTGCGTATTGAAAAACTATTATCGACCCGGGTCCCAGCTGAGCGGGACTCCGGCAGTTAATTCAGCCTGAGTTCCATCAAACTCCAAGCATTACCTGCAAAACTTTTTCAGACCTTCTGCCATCGCCAGAACTTCAGGTCGAGGATCTTGAAACATCTGTGCAAATCTATCTGAATTGAGAAAGCTTTCCACGTAGGAGGCGTAATAATCAAGCTTCAGACCGCAATCAATGGCCGCGATAATGAATGCGGTGCCAAGAAACCGGTCTGAGGTGGTGAACATGCCGTTATTGGCATAAGACTGACCGAAAGCAAGCAATCCGGCTGTTTCACCCTGAGTTAGATTGGCCAACGTGAAATTCAGTGCTTTCTCCGACCACTCTTGTTGCTGTAAAAATGCATCTGACCGCCCAAATACTTCTGGAGGCCACAAGGCATAAAGGTAACGTGCTGCCACATGACCCTGGTTTGCCATGCGTTCCAGTTGTTCTCTGAGGTCAGCTGTAAGCACGTCCTTGCTGAAGCGGCAGTTTTCGAACTTTGCTGTACTGCTTTCTCGTAATTCAGTTTCCGTTGGATATGTACGGTTACGATTACGGTTTTCAGCCATCCATTCGTATCGCTTCACCATTCTCTGTACTTCAAAGTCGACGGCATCTATCGAGGCAGGCGCATCCTTACACTTACGATGAGCATGGACAACGCGGTTAGCAGCATACAAATCCCCGGCAAGGGCTTCAGCGAGGTTATGACTGGCAAACGCTTCCAACTCACTATCTTCGATTTCATCAATGTTTTCGTATAAAGGGGCACTTGCATTATATGGAACTTCCACGATACGCCGGGCAAAGCTCAAGGAGTCTAAATCGGGCAGGGCAGACTCATTCATCTCAGTTCCTAAGCCAAAGGAGTCAAAATCAGGCTCTGACTCCAAATTTCCCTCTTCAGTTGTGACAAGTAAAAGGCTTTCGTCAGGAGTTTCATTCCCATGACTGGAAATGTTTAAATATCCTACAGTGGCAAGCACCACGATCAACGTGATTAGCAGTATTTTTTTCATGATCCAAAGGTGTCCTTTGCTCCTGGGATTCGCAAGCGCTGAAAGTCATAAACAGGATGAAACGCCCCGTATGGCCGATCAGAATGTGAAATAGTTCGAAAAATTGAATTCATTTGATAATACAGACCGATATTCTGGCTGATAACATGCACGATCAATGTTGTTGATATCGTGGTGTTTAAAGCCGCTGTCTCGCTCACAAAATCACGCTATATTGCCAGCGACAATTTCAATAGGGAAATTCGAATGAAAAACAGTAAATATTTACTTCACGTCCTGCTTGTCCTTGGTATGGGTATCTCAGTTGCTACTGCCAGTGATGCTGTTGAAGTTTATGCGGCTGTATTGACCAACCCTGACCGCAGTGCGGATGAGCGAAGTATGGATGAGACCCGTAAACCATTGGAACTGCTTCCTTTTATAGGAATTGAGCCGGGCATGAAGGCGTTGGACATCGGGGCGGGTGGGGGTTATACAACAATGTTATTGGCCCGGGTTGTCGGGGAAAATGGGCAGGTTTTCGCCCAGGCACTTAGTGGCAGGCCAACGCTGAGTAATATTACTGCCTTGCCCTCATCGCCATTATTTCAAATCAGGGCCACAGCATTTGATGCTGGCCTGGTTGGGAGCGAGCTCGATGTCATTACGATGTTCTTTACACTGCACGACATGTACCTGGATAAGAATATTGATAAGAACAGGCTTTACCGGGACCTGTATTCCATGTTGAAACCTGGCGGTGTGCTGGTTATTCTGGATAATAATGGAGTTGATGGCAGTGGGATTTCCTTGACCCGCTCAACCCATCGGATTGACAAACAGTTCGTAATTAACGAGTTGTCAGCTACCAAGTTCCGCCTTGAAGAGGAGTCCATGATTCTTCGTAACAATGATGATGACCCCACCCGGCCGTGGAATCGCTTCAGTCCACAGGGTTTTCATGATCGTTTTGCCCTCAAGTTCAGAAAGCCGGAATAATTAGGCAATTGATACGGAACTCTCTGCTTTTTCCATTGAGTCAGGAGCGTTAAAATATCCTTGTGACCCACTTAAAAAATCCATGATAGTCATTGGACATCGCGGTGCCGCAGGACACGAACCGGAAAATACTTTGCGTAGCTTTTCTCGCGCCTTAAGCATGCAAGTCGACTGGGTCGAGTTTGATGTGCAAGGAGTAGACGGTGAATTACTTGTTTTTCACGACGACACTCTGGAACGCACGACGAACGGTGCAGGAATGCTGGCTGCACAAACTTTTATAAATCTACGCAAGCTCGATGCTGGTCTTGGCGAGCAAATTCCTACCCTGACCGAAGTTCTGGATCTGATCGACGCACGAATTAGTGTCAATATTGAGATCAAAGGCCCGGGCATTGCAGATGCTGTAGATGAGATAATTCGCGACTACCATTCTCGGTCACCTGCCTGGAACGGTCGTATTCTGGTTTCTTCTTTTGATCTATCTCAAATGCAGGCGCTGGCCTGCCGTGAGCGTGAATATTCCCTCGGATTATTGTATTCAGGTAGTTGTGATGAGGCCTTGGCACGGGCTCTGGAGTTGGGAGCGTTCTCGATCCACCCTGCACTTAGGCAAATTAACCAGGAGTTGGTGCGCAAAGCACACTCGGCCAGCCTGAAAGTGCTGGTTTACACGGTGAACAATGAAAAAGATATTGTGGCAATGCAGGCTATGGGCGTTGACGGAGTGTTCTCAGACTATCCCGACAGGGTTATCGCATTGAAATGACGAAATAAAAAAAAGGCGGGATTCCTTCCCGCCTTTTCAGATCCTGACTCATGTAATGCCATCCCTGGCTCGCTTAACCCCAATCACATGATAATGCTAATCAGAATGACCGCCATTACCAAGCTGCCCAAAATCAGGATTCTGCCTAACAGAGCGCTTCTGAAATTGCTTCGTTTGTAATGCATTTCAATCTCCCCATTTCCCAAGACCTGTCCGGCTGGGTGGCAACGCCGGATCGATTTATCAAAGTTAACGCTGACATTCTTGCTCTTCAGCCATTCCATTCCTTTGGAACTGTAAGTAACTTTATACTGAGCGAATGGACTTGTCGTGGACATTTGGCAGTGTAAAAAAAGGACATATGTCTGTTTTATAAAAAGGAGTTCCTGGCCGAATAGACTGCAAATAGCCACACTTGACACAGTATTTCAAACTATAGTCTGATTGATAGTGCTCACTTGGGGAATTTTGTTGAACAAATGGATCAAACAAAACCTGGTACTGGTAAGCGGTATATTGTTACCTGTTTTGCTGGTTGGCAGTTTTTTTGTTCTAAGCAATGTACCCACCATCCTGGCGGATCCTCCAAAATATGACTTTTTGTTGCTTAGCTACCGCTATGACTATCAACATCCGAGTGACTACTTTCTTTCCTTTGAGGTTCGGGACGGCATGTTAAAAGGCCATGTCAACCCCAAGGGCGAGGGCAATGCCAACATGCATCGACAGTACGCTGAAATATTCCGCTATAACTCGAAAGAAAACGTCTTTGACCAGATTGATTATGACCTGCCTTTGGCCAGACCAGCATTAAGCATCATTCCTTTTGCATCAAAGGCCCGCAAAGAAAGAAGCCGGCTAAACATCACTTCTGGAATCTCATTCTCTCCCCTGTAATCTTGTTCGGCACCTTCAAGAATAAAAATTGCGTGTGATGCCCGGTATGGTGTGTTTTGTTCCACACTCTGGTGGTTTAAGAGCAGTAAGGTTTCTCCAATTTCTGCATCGCGCATTTCAATACGATCGGGGAAGCCTGGATTGCTATCGGCTAGCACTCTTTCAACACCTCTGTTTGCTAATTCCTGATCGGGTAAACCATACAAGTGCCTGTAAGGTTTTGGTGAAAGTCCTGTAACTACAAAATGCATACTTCAATTTCCTGTGAATACAGAATGGAATTGAAGATTAAAGTTAAATTGCCGGCCAAACCACCCGATTCTTGCGCTGGACTAATGATCAGGAAACGTTCACTGTAAATCTCTATGATCGGCGTCAGGAAATCAGGAGACTAAGATGAAAGCCATTCTTATTGCAGCAGGTCTTTTGATCATGATTGGCTCATGGCAGGTTTGGGCGAAAAAGGATCTTGGTATCCCATACCAAAAAGAGCCTCGCAGTAACTTGACTGTTGGTGGACAGCCTACGTTGGAACAACTTGAATCTCTGAAAAAACGGGGTTACACCACAATCATCAATCTTCGTCGTGAAGGTGAGTTTGGTGATTTTAATGAGGCAACTGAAGTTCAAGCTATGGGTCTGGAATATGTTCATATTCCAATAAAGAATGTTGAAGCAATTACCGTTGAAAATGCCAGGGCGCTCCACGAGGCCATCAGCAATGCTTCTGGTCCGGTTCTGCTGCACTGCACGGTGGGTTGGCGTGCCGGCAGCTTGTTTGCCATTGAGAATTTTCTTATTCACGATGTCAGCGAAGCCGAAGCCCTTGATCTGGTTACCGCCGCACATATGGATCATGCGGTGGGAGACGTTCAGGATTGGCTTGAAATATATAAAAAGAGTAGCAAATAAATAGACCCAAAATTAACGGACCCCGTATAGCTTGATCTCCGCACCTTCGTTTATGGGCACGTCCGGATCGTAAAGAATGCTGACTTTTTCGACTGCCTGGCTGCCTGTTCGAAACCAGATAATGTCCGTTCGCTGATTTTTAAATTTCAATTGGCTGTCATTGATTACCTGACTTGAGTCGTCTTCGAACCGCACGGTAACCCGTTTAATGATGTTGTTGGCACCAACAGTTTCTACGCTAATTCCGGAATATTTTCCGCTGTATGTACCAACTCTGAAGGTGTCCCGCTTTGACTTTACTTTGAGCATTTTTGAGTCAATCAATATCATTTGACTGTAATGCTGGGCTTGAAGGGCAGTTGTGCCTGCAAGCAAGTAAAAACATAAGGCAAATGACGAGGCTATTTTGATCACGGTCGGATTCTCACTATTGCTTGTGAACACTCTAGCAAATTCAGCAGCGGCAGGATTGTTTTAAACTTTTGAGTAAAATTTCCCGCCGATTCTCGCTGTAAGCCTGACTATTACTCAAGGGATTAAGTGCCACTCAGTGCTATGCAAGTCGCAATGTTGTCGGGCAATACACGAGTGACAGTCATCTGCCCTGACAGCATTGCAGACGGGAAATCATAGGTCAGTAAAGCTTCCCCGCAATCTATAAATTCGATCACGATGGTTCCGTAACCGAGTGACTGGGTCGCAACAGGTGTTGAAGCAATAAAAACTCCTCCGGTTGTCAGTTCTACTGAAAGTGTGACCGTATTGCCTTCATAGGCTCCAATTCCGGTCAACCAGCGTTGATCTGGTGAGCCAAATACGGCTGTTACACCGTTGGATGCGGGCACCGAATCAAAAGTAAACCAGGCTAAGAACATCAGACCGAGATCCGGAAAAACCGTGATGAAAAAACCTTGACCCGGAACAGCAGGATCGACCCATGCATCGTTTAACCCGGAGTCAATTTGAAATGCTTCAATCGAATTGCCACTGAAAAAACATGTCAATATCGCTAGAATAATTCCAAGAAATTGCTTACTTGCTTTACCCATCACTACATCCCTCAGTTTTTTACTTACTTCTGATCAGAACAACTACGAAGATCACCGTAGAATTATATCCAGTAGTAAATAGAGGGCCTTGCTAAAAAGTTAAGAAACGACTAAAAAAGAGATTTAGGCTCATGGTAAGGTTCTGAAATGAGATTCCAGTGTGAATTGATCGGAGTAATCACATGATATGAATACTAACGGCCATGAGTTTTGTGCAGATACCTTTATATGGGACGACCATTGCGGCTTTGAAATGACTCCGGATGCGCCGATCGGTCCATTGCTTGAGCCCTGGCGCGATGCTGGAATTGACTATTTCTCCATTAATGTCTGCTACGACGTGGTTGACTGGACCCGTTGCCTTGAAAATATTGCCGCCCTGCGCCGCCGGATTCCTATGGAAGCACCCTGGTGCCGGCTCGTTTCAAGCGTGGCAGGAATTGATGAGGCCCGGGCCGAGGGCAGGGCGGCCGCGACTTTTGATATCGAAGGTATGGATGCGCTTAACGGCCGGCTTGATCTGGTTCAGACCTATTACGAGTTGGGCGTAAGGCACATGCTGTTTGCCTATAATCGCAACAACCTCGCTGGCGGGGGTTGTCATGATGAGGATATCGGGCTGACTGATTTTGGACGTTCGGTAATCGATGAAATGAACCGAGTAGGTATGGTCATTGATTGTTCTCATACCAGTTACAAAACAACCATGGAAGCAATGCAGCGTTCCAGTGCACCGGTTGTTTTTTCCCATTCAAATTCCCTGAATCTGGCAGACCACGGCCGCAATATTCGTGACGAGCAAATTAAGGCATGTGCCGAAGGTGGAGGCGTGATTGGAATCAATGGGCTAAATCTTTTTCTGGGTGATGGCGAAAAATCTAAACCGGAGACGGTTGCCCGTCATGCTGCGTATATGGCTGATCTTGTGGGTGCCGAGCACGTTGGTATCAGCCTGGATTTCGACCCTCCAATCGACCCGAAACAGGGTGAAAATGGCGCGCTCGAACAAGCAATTGATGAAAATCCATTGTACTGGCCGCCGGAAGCCGGATATGACCGGCCGGTTGATTTCCTGCCGCTAAGTATGTTGCCCGAAGTGTGCGATGAATTGTTCCGGCTTGGCTTTACGCAAAATGAAGTAGCTGGAATACTGGGCGGTAATTTTCGCCGCATCGCCGAACAGGTCTGGAAGTAGTATTAGCGAATTCACGAGCCTTTATCGAATACAACTCGCCACAAGCCGTCTGCTTCTTTTCGCCAGATTGAATTAAATCGTCCAATTTCGTCACCTTCAGGTGAAAACACCTTGCCCGAACTAAGCCCCAATTGACCGGACGCTAGAACTTCCACTGTATAGGGGTGCCAAGAGAAAGGTGCTTGTTCTCCTTCATAGAACCTTGACCACACCTCTTTGATTGCTTCAATACCTTTCAAGGGCACATTGCCATTGTAGAATATTGCTTCTGTGGAGATGAAGGTTTGAAAAACATCAAAATTCCTGTCTGCCATAGTCTTGGCGAATGCGATTTCCCTGGCTTCAACGACTAAGGCCAGGTCGCTATCGGCCATTGCTGGTGGCGCTAATCCCATAAGGGAAATTAAACCAAGCAATGCAAGAAAATGGTTTTGAATCACTTTTAAGAAATTTGGATTCATCTTTTTTCCTTTTATCAAATCAATTTGACAGAGCATGTTATGCCAGTTTGATATTCAACAAAACGACAAGTCAGTAAGATGATAGGTCTCTATGAATTGCAACAATCAATCAGCCGGTGTTACATCCAGTGGTTTCGGAAATGCTTGACTGCGCCGCTCAAGCCATTCGCGAAACTCAACTACTTTAGGAATATCAAAATAATGGTGAGGTGCGACAAAGTAGTAGGCAAAGTTACTTTTTACTGCTAATGGAAGGCAGCGAACCAATCGTCCGGATGCCAGCTCCTCGCCCACCAGAGACCAACGTGCCAATGCAATTCCGAGTCCTTGCTCTGCGGCTACCAAAATTGAAACCGAATCGTCAAAGCTGGGTCCACGGCTGTGTGTGTTGGCACCTCCCAAGGCCTTGAACCACGTCTCCCACAACTCGTCTTCGCCTTGAATAAGGTGAAATTTCTTCAAGTCATCGGCTGTGTTGATCGGGCCAATTCGTTTTAGCATTTCCGGACTGCAAACCGGTACTGTCCAGTCGTCCAGAAGTTTTTTAACTTTCAACTCCGGCCAGTCACCCCTGCCAAAACGGATCGCGGCGTGGAATTCACTTTCATTAAAGTTGACAGGAGTTACATCGGCATTAAGCCTCAAATCAAAACTGCGCTCTTTACGATAAAAATCTGTTAGTTGAGGTGTTAACCACTTTTGCAGGAAGGAAGGGATCATGCTTACCCTCAAAACGCCATCAGACTGCTCAGTTTGTAGAGCCTGAATTGCTTGCCGTAGTTCGGTTAACCCACGTTTCACACCAGGCAACAGGGATTTTCCAGCTTCTGTGAGCTGTACATTGCGACCTTTTCGAATGAACAATGGTTGACCCAAAAGTTCTTCAAGGGCACGAATTTGTGAACTGACTGCAGCCGGGCTTACATTGAGTGACTCTGCACCTTTGGTGAAGCTCAGGTGACTCGCAACCGCCTCAAAAGTTCGCAAGGCATTTAGTGGTGTTCGCATCGTTGTACTCTACCACTTTAGATTAAGAAAAACTTAATCAAATGAAATTTTTTCCCGTTCGAATATTGCCTATAAAAGGCGTCTAATAGCGCGCTAAGGTAATTATTGTATTAATAGGGGTATTTATAATGTTAATTAAATCTGAATGCCAGGCGCGATTTGAATCAGATGCGGGACTGACCAGCACAACGAATTTGATCAGTGTTGAGTTTGATCAGCAGGCAGCCAGCAATACATCTCAATTCACGGATGTGAAAGCTGTTGAAAGACGTCAACGCAGGCGCCTAAGATCCAGCAGAAATATCAGGTCAGTCGGGTTTCCGATGGGTGGCTGGAAGGTCTCTTCATGGTGAGCGAAAGTTGATGGTCCGGAGCATGAGTTCCTGACCATCAGCCTTTATGACTAATTAATTTTATTTAACCGCATTAGCTACACTTTATTTCTTGTTCAACGGTACCAGCAGGCTGGAAGTATCCCAGCGCCCCCCGCCCATCGACTGCACTTTCGAATAGAACTGATCAACCAAAGCGGCTACCGGCAAATGTGATCCATTTATTCGCGCTTCATCCAGAGTGTATGCCAAATCTTTTCTCATCCAGTTAACCGCAAAACCAAAATCGAACTCGCCGTTAATCATAGTAGTAGCGCGATTGTCCATTTGCCACGATTGTGCAGCACCCTTTGAAATAACATCAATCACCCGGGTCGCATCAAGACCGGCATTTTCAGCAAAGTGCAAAGCTTCTGCCAATCCCTGGACAACGCCAGCAATACATATCTGGTTTACCATCTTGCATAACTGACCAGTTCCAACCTCACCTATGCGGGCCTGCATTTTCGCGTAACAGTCGATCAAAGGCGAAATGCGCTGCGCTACCTCTTCATTACCACCAATCATGACAGTTAGCTGGCCGCTTTCTGCACCTGCCTGGCCGCCGGACAGTGGCGCGTCAATGTATTCGACTCCGCGTTCAGATGCCACTTCACTGAGCTCACGTGCTGCATTGGCGGAACTGGTTGTGTGATCCACGAATATCGTGCCGGGACTCATGCCGGAAAATGCACCGGATTCTCCAAGAGTTACTGAACGCAGATCCTCGTCATTACCAACACAACAGAAAACCACGTCACGGTCCTTTGCCACCAGTGCCGGTGTTTCACAAATGGTGCTGCTGTGTGCCGTAGCCCATTGTTCTGCTCTGGAGGTTGTGCGGTTGTAGACCCTCACATCATGGCCGTTGGATGCGAGATGACCTGCTATCGGGTAACCCATCACTCCCAGGCCAATAAAAGCGACTTTTTCACTCATTTGCTTGTTCCTTCGCATGGCATGCTAAAAATACTCAACGTTATGTAAATGTTTACGTTATCTGATATTCAATCAAGGGCTCACCAATATGAAGAAACAATTATACGTCGTCTTCGTAAAACTCATTGGGTGTTGGTCTCATTGTATGTTCCGGAGTCGAGGAATTCAGATTTTCAGGCTATAATTAGGGTCAAAATTGGGGGTTTATCGATACAAGGGATTGTTTATGCATTGTTTACTTCGTAGTTATGCAAGGGTTGTACTGTTTTTATTATTGTTTGTCACCAGCCTGGAAACCCAGGCAGGTGATACAGATCCAAACGTCTCATGGCCTCTGTGCGGTCGAATTGCAGCCAGCCCGCCAGCTGGCTGGGTAGATACAGACGGATGCCCTGCAGATCGATTTGGGGATGCCGGTTTTTCAGATGAACCCCTTTCTGCAACTTTCGGTCCACGCCCTCTGGCGTCAGAAAATAATCGCTATGATTTCCACCGCGGTGTAGACATTGCAACCCCGATAGGGACGCCATTTTTTGCCATAAGCGATGGTAGGGTAGATATTGCTGGGGATCATACAAGTTACTCTGATCCACTGGTCAAGTTACGTCACTTTCGCCCGGGTGAAACAAGTTGTAGCCCCACTGGCTGCTATTACAGCTTTTATCTCCATATCAGTAATTGGGTGGTGATTCAGAATGAACAGGTCGTAAAGGGACAGTTGCTTGGTTATACCGGTGCCAGTGGCTCCGGCTTTGAGCACGTACACTTCGAAGTTCGTGATGCACCGGATACCGATGTATTGTCGGCCTGGTCACGTGATGCTGTCCACCCGCTATCTGTGGTGCCTTATGCGGCAGCCAACAACACAGCCATTGTTTTCAATGAGGTTGATTTCACCGTTCCAAACTCAGGAAGTGTTGATCTCACGCTCACTTCAAACCGTTTTGACCTGGTATACGTAGGCTTGTCACTGTTCGATGCTAACCAACAACCACTGGCTCAAAGTGGCAGTACACCAGATGCCAATGGCTTTCATTTGCTTCCGCCATTTTTTGACATGGAGCACTTGAATTTTATGTACAGCCACAAGGACTCTACTGCTATTCCATGGGAGAGTTTTGGCACGGGTGGCGCGAATCAATGCCCATATCACGCCGATCATGGTGCCTCTTATAACCCTGGTCTTCATATGGATGCTCAGGACCCTGTGGATTTCCACGATGGTCTGTTTAACGGCTTGCATATACGTACCCAAAAGTACTGGCCAAGCGATGTAGACGATTACGAGGTCAATGTTGAGTTTACGGCGCTGGAAGGTGTCGCCTCTTGTGTACAGGCCACTGCGTTATTCGCTTCAGGTGATTCTGCGATATCTGAGTGGGGTAGCTGCAGCGCATTACCTAATCAGCCACCAGTTGCTGCCATGACCTGGAGCTGTCAGGGATTTGATTGCAGTTTCGATGGCGGTCCAAGTTCAGATGTTGATGGCACGGTGATCAGCTATGACTGGGATTTCGGAGATGGCACCTTTGGTACCGGGGCAACGCCAAACCACAGCTATGCATCGGCGGGTTCCCGGCAAGTGACATTGACGGTCACTGACGATGATGCAGCAGCTAATAATGTAGATGAAACGGTGAGTGTTACCGAGCCTTTACTGGTTCGTGGTCCCTACTTGCAGATGCAAACTGATGATGGTGTAACCATACACTGGAGAACCGATACCGCCACCGATTCTGTCGTACGTTATGGTGACGCTCCGGGTAATTTGACCAACACCGTTACTGACCCAGCGTCGGTTGTTGACCATGCTGTAGTGCTTGGTGGGCTTGGTGCGAACCAACAGTATTGGTACTCCGTTGGAGACAGCATTGCGCCAATTGGGGGCGATGCCAGCTATCATTTTACTACTGCACCACCGCAAGGCTTTGCCGCGGACACGCGCATCTGGGCCATAGGTGACTCCGGTACAGCTGACGCGAATGCGCGGGCTGTGCGAGATGCATATAAGGCCTGGTCTGTCTCTAACCCGGCAGATATCTGGCTGATGTTGGGTGACAATGCATACAACGATGGTACCGATGCGGAATATCAGGCGGCAGTATTTGATACCTACCCTGAAATATTGCGGCAAGTTCCCTTGTGGTCTACGCTGGGAAATCACGATGGACACACTGCGGATTCGACGACCCAGACCGGACCGTATTACGATATTTTCAATCTGCCGAAAAATGCAGAAATTGGCGGTCTGCTCTCTGGTACCGAAGCGTACTACTCATTCGATTACGCGAATATTCACTTTGTTTGTCTTGATTCCTACGAAACCAGTGCTGCGCCTGGTGACGCCATGATGACCTGGCTGGAGAACGACCTTGCACTCAATACCCAACCCTGGGTAATCGCCTATTGGCATCATCCGCCTTACACCAAGGGGTCGCACAATTCAGACACAGAGGGTCAATTGATCGACATGCGTGAGATCGCCTTGCCGATTCTTGAAGACTGGGGTGTTGATTTCGTCATGAGTGGACATAGTCACTCGTATGAGCGGTCCTATCTTCTGGATGGACATTACGGTATTTCCACAACACTTGACCCGGTAGCCAATGTGCTCAATCCGGGCGATGGTAATGAAACGGGTGATGGCGTGTATCAAAAACCGGATTCCATTGCCGCAGCTCGAGCTGGTGCTGTTTATTCGGTCGCCGGTAGCTCCGGAAAAACGTCTAATGCCGCGCTGGATCACCCTGCCATGTTGGTTAACCTGGTTTCATTGGGCTCATTGGTGGTTGATGTATCCGGCAGTCGTATGGATGTGTTCTTTCTCGACGAAACGGGTGCTGTTCAAGACGAATTTACGATACTTAAGACCCCGGATATTGAACCACCTTTGATCAGTGCAGCAAATACGGAGGATGCAACCCACGTCATCGTAGATTTTAATGAAGCACTTGACCTGTTGGAAGCCGCCACAGTTGGAAATTACAGCGTTCCTGGCTTAAGTGTTAGTCAAACAGAATTGCTGGCAAACGGCCGTAGTGTGCGTTTGACCACCAGCGTCATGACGCCCGAGACCAATTACACACTTTTTGTCAGCAATGTTGAGGATCTGGCTGGAAATATCATTCTGCCCAACAGTCAAATCAGCTTTGATTTCTTTGACATCATGACAGCTTCATTCCAGGATGGTCTTGAGCCCAACCCTGCATATGATGGCACCCAGGACGCTTATATTCGCGAATTCTCAGCAACAACCCCGCATGGTTTGGAAACGACTTTGCAGGTGGATGGTAGCGAGCCTTCTGGTTCCACAACTGACATGAACATCGTCCTTGGATGGGATATTTCAAGCATTCCATCTAATGCAGTAGTTCAAACAGCCGGTATCCAACTCCAGGTCACAAACGCGAGTAGTGGATCGTACATCTGCAATAGCCTGTTGAATGCCTGGGATCAATCACAAGTTACATGGAATGAGGCATCGACTGGTGTCGCCTGGGATACTCCTGGAGCATCTTCTGCCTCTGATCGCGGCTCGGAAACGGTCTGCACTGTCAATGCCGGTTCAACCGGTACACTGGCGGTGAGTCTGATTAATGATGGTCTGACTCTGGTTCAGAGTTGGGTTGCAAACCCGGGTAACAATAACGGCATTATTATCTCCGGGCCGAACGTTGGAGATGGCGCTGATTTTCATTCCAGTGAATCAGGTACCGCTGTTGCAAGACCCAGGTTAACCGTAACTTACAGTGTTCCGATATCGCCGGGGATTGATCCTGTAGCAAGCTTCACATTCTCATGCACCGAATTGGCTTGCGATTTCACAGACACATCTAGCGACAGTGACGGCACCGTTGATCAATGGTCCTGGAACTTTGGTGGTGACGGAGCATCAACTGCTCAAAACCCATCACACACTTTCAGTGGTGCTGGTGATTACACGGTCAGTCTGACGGTGACTGACGATGATGGCCTGACAAACGGAACCAACAGTTTGGTTTCCGTTGCCGTGGCGCCAGCATTTGTGGATCAGTTTGCTTTGGCAGATTTGCCGGCTTCCGGCACCGTTACTGGAAACTTCAGTGACACAGATACTGATGATGGCAATGTGCAGTCCATCACGGAAAGAGAAAGTGGGGGTAGGAAAAGCTCTCGTCACAGTTTCCTTGAGCACGTATGGCAATTTTCAGTGGCCCCGGGTTCGTCTGTTAGTTTGAATGCCAATGTTTGGTCCAGCGGTTCAAGTGAAGGTGACGAGTTTGTTTTCGCATGGTCAGATGACAATTCTAATTTTGCCGATTTATTTACCGTCTCAAACACCACTTCCAACAATCTGGAATCAGCATTTATTCCATCCAGCGGAACGATTTATGTTCGTGTAATGGATACTGATCAAACACAGGGAAATAACGTGCTGGATACCGTGTTCATTGATCAGCTCTACATTCGCAGCGAAAATGGCGTTATACCTGAACCACCAGCAGCCCCGACCGGATTGGCGGCCAATGGTGTCGGTAGCGAGTCCATCGGTTTGACTTGGTCTCACCCAACTGAAGACGAAACGAGTTTCGATCTCGAGCGTTCCCTGTCTGGTAGTGGTCCCTGGGTTCAGATTGCGTCTCCGGCAGGTGGTAGTAGCGCCTATTCCGACGGTGGTGTCAGTGCGGCAACAAGCTATTTCTACCGCATCCTGGCCCGCAACAGCGGTGGTGCTTCTGGATATTCGAACCTTGCCAGTGGTACGACTGACCCGGCCCCCTCCAGTGTGCTTTCAGCAGTAGGAAATATTAAGAAAGGTAAACACGAGGTGAACCTAACCTGGTCAGGAGCATCAGGAAGCAGTGTTGATGTGATACGCGATAGTTCAGTATTGGCGAGTACAAACAATAATGGCAGGTACACTGACAAAACGGGCAATTCAGGTTCACGTACTTACATATATCAAATCTGTGAAACCGGTACCAGTACCTGTTCTAACGAAGTTGTTGTGGTGTACTAGGGCTTGAAGTTTGTCTTGGCTTAGGCTGGTCCTCCTGTCGATTGTATTATCCACGCTGGCAAATCCAGCGTGGAGTCATCCGGATTTATTGGCGCAGATCGAAGCTTTGGATTTGAAAATTCAAGAGCAGGCCAATAACGTTGACTTGCTGATTAAACGCGGTGATTTACATCGTCGACATCAGGACTACTCAGCTGCTACCAGGGATTTCGAAGCAGCCAGAAAGACTGAACCTACTCATTCAGTATTGGATTTTTACCAGGGTCGCCTATTGCTTGAACTTGGAAAGCTCGCTGGAGCAGAAGACTACCTTTCGCGTTATGTGAAATCTCATCCCGAACACGCAAAAGCGTGGATACTACGCGGCGAGGCCAGCATTGGTCTCAATAACCCCCTGAAAGCAAACGAGTATTTCAGTCAGGCAATCCAGAGGTCAAAATCACCTTCTCCGGATATGTACCGCCAACAGATTTTATCGCTTGTTGTGATCGGTCACTCAAAGTTTCCGGCTGCACTTCAGGCAGTCAATAACGGTTTGCAGCAATTTGGCATTGAAGTCACATTGTTGGGCTTGGGTGTTGATATTTCACTTGCCAGCAATCAGCTCACACAAGCACAACTTTATCTCGATATGTTGCCAAAACCATTGTTTAAATTACCGCAATGGAAGGAGCGCTTGAACAGGGTAGATTGTTTGGCAGCAAATGATCAAAGCACTGCGCAACACTGCATCACGCAAGCCAAGGGAAGACTTGCAAGCCAGATAAACGTGTTTATAAATTCTTACTAAGCTGCTAAGCCAAGAGTTTCGGGCTTACTATCTGGATTCTGGTCCCGGGGCACATTAACCCTGATCCATATACGATTTATTTTCCTCAATTAATTTGATGAACTGCTCCAGTTCTTGCGAATCAATATTTGCTGTTTCCGCTTCACCCGGATACTGGCCCGCCTTGACATCGGCACGAAAGGCAGACAAAGCACGAACTCTTTCAGCATTAACTTGAGCATGTAATGCGGCCAAATCGCCATATGAGCGGGCATGTCGTGGCTGCCGGGGGCTTTCACCACAAATATCTGAAGTAAAGAGGAAAATCACATCGGCATCAGGTCCGGAGCCGAGTGAAATAGTCGCAAGGCCCGAGCGCTGATTGATTACACTCATCACCGCTGCTGGAATTAACTCACACTCCACGGCAAACGCACCGGCCTCTTCAAGTCGGTGAAATTGATCCATGAGGGAAATAGCTTCTTTGGCAGTTTTACCAACTGCACGCACGCCACCATATAAAGTAGATTTTTTCGGGACGAACCCCAAATGTCCCATTACCGGGATGTCTTCATCAGCGATGCGGCGAACGGCCTGGAACCGGCGAGCGGTAATTACGGCATCAGCTCCGTCTGACAGGGCTTTGTAGGCAGTGCCGAGCAGATCGTCATCGCTTACTGCCCCGGAGAAATCTATCGCTGCGGTGATAAAAACCTTGTTTGATCCTTCACGAAGCGCTGGCACAAAATCCGACATGCACACCACCATTTCAATACCCGCTGCTTCGGCTGCTGCAGCCTCAGCAGCACTTGAAGCTGTTACCTGAGATAACGGTGTGTCGCGACTCTTTTGCGCGACAATATCGGCGACCGTAACCGTTCGTATAACATCACGTCCGTTGTAATCAAGAATTCGCGGCATTCGTCAGTATCTTCTTCAGAAACAGATCCTGAATGCTAGCACAAAGGCAATTACATGCTGTATTGGTCCAGCTTCAGGGTTTAACCGCTGTTTCCAGGATTTGAAACAACTCCGGGCGATGCTCTCGAACTTCGGCTTCTGTTAGCCCTTCCAGCGAATGTGGGAATTTCAGCCACTGCGTAGTTTCGTGTAGATAGTAGTCGGGTATACGCCCGGTTTGATTACGTGATGGTTTGTAGTAGGGAACTGCGATGCGAATATCCTCAGGAGTGTTGCGACGGGCTTTAGCCCGCAAACCATCGATCAAGGCTTCAATCGTATGTCCGGTGTCAAATACGTCATCCACAATCAGCAAACGGTCATTGTGGGTCACGGTTTTAATCAGATAATTCATACCGTATAGCGTTACTTCCGGTGCCTGACCATCAATGCCGCTATAGGATGAGGTGCGAATCGCAATGTGATCGGCGGTGATGCCTTTGAAGGATAAAAATTCCTGTACGGCAATACCGATTGGTGCCGCCCCACGCCACAAAGCAAGAATGAAACTTGGCCGAAAGCCACTTTCAAAAATATTTGAGCCAAGTAGGAATGAGTCTTCCAATAGTGACTGCGCGCTGATGTAACGTTTTTCCACCATAAAGATGACTGTCCTATTTTCACGCTGGATATGCAAGTAGCTTATCGTGCATTTGCTTGCCCGATGTTAAGATCAACTCAAATGGATACCAAGCAATTCATTAACGAACAGGATCTGCTGAACGACTCATTCCGGCTGGGAGTTCAGATATTCAATTCAGGCTTTAGGCCGACATTCCTGGTGGGATTGTGGCGCGGCGGTAGCTCGGTTGGCATCTATGTTCAAGAAGCCCTCCAATATCTGGGGGTTGAGACAGATCATATTGCCGTTCGCACTTCTTACAGTGGTGTGACTGCCTACGCGAAGATGGTTGAAAATTCCAAAGCCAACATCCGTGTTCACGGTACGCAGTATTTACTGGAAAGTCTCAAGGAGTCAGATAAATTATTATTGGTGGATGATGTATGCAGTTCAGGCTTGACTCTGCAGGTTGTATTGAACCGGCTGCGGCAAAGGCTGAAACGTAATATGCCGCGGGAGGTGAGAATTGCTACGGTTTGGAACAAACCTGCAAATAATCGTAGCGGCCAAACTCCGGACTTCTATGTACATGAAACAGATGCCTGGCTGGTTCTACCTTATGAGCTAACCGGGTTGAGTGCTGAGGAAATTTCCCGACACAAGCCGTACATTGATACTGGGGATGAGGAGTAGAGGAGTGTCTGAGACGGAAGCTGTTTTACCGGAGTCTACAAGGGCGGAGGCAACAACTGCAGTGTGTAAACGTCAAAGGGCACGAACCAGCATCTGATTTAGATGTTCAAATCCAGAAAAGTCGAAGAAAACGGCCTGCCTCACTGAAATAATTAGATGTTGGGCTTGACCAGTCGCGAGGTCGGGGCCACATTTTCGCCCGGTGTCCATTCATTGTCAGCCTTGACCCAAAACTTCATTCCCGCCCAATAGACAAATGCGGGCACCACGAATGCTGCGATTGAGGCAGGCACAAAACGGAACACTTCCCGGGCCTCATCAGTGAAGGGGTTATAGACCCAAAAATAAGTCAGCTGGCCTATGACAATGCAAACCAGGGCCAGAATATTGAAACCTTTGGTGTAATAATATTTCCCGGAAGGTGCAGCTTCAAATATAGATGGCAAATGAAAATGTTGCTTTCTCAAAAGGAAATAATCAACGAGCAGGACCCCGCCGACCGGCGCATGCATTGTTCCATTGTAGGCCAGAAAAACGTCACCCATATCGTACAGCTCATTTGGCCAGAATATGAAAAAGGCCAGCGGAACACAGCCGATCAGGATGATCATTTTCCAGCTTACTGTGTGAAGCCCGGGTATATGTCGCATGGCCAGGCCGCTGGCAAACAGTGATACAGATGTTGAAGTAATATTCGCGAGCGCAACGAACCCCAAGGACACTATTCCCATAACCACGCCGCCAAGCGGGACCATCCATTTGGTTGGATCGTCAGAGCCGACCACCAGGCCGGAGAACAGGGCAATCGAACACACAATACCTGTCATAAAACCAAGTTGAATCACGTGTGGATAGATCGCATTGCGGCGTGTTTTGGTATTGCGGGCGAGAAAACCGATACCTCCCCACCATGACATTCCAGATGCAATTCCAAGTTCAACAGCAATGGCATAGTTAAGCCAATCGCTTTCCAATGGATCCAATGGTGGTGCTGCAAGAATCTCACTCCAGCCATGGGACTTGATCAGCATATAAAACATAAATGAAACAACGATGATCAATGCCGGTGTAATAATGGAGTTAAAAATGCTCAGTAAGTGGACCCCGCGGGTGGTAATGATATAGGTAAGCCATAGGCCCAACGCAACACCTGCTCCAACCAGCCACTCGGGCGCTTGATAGCCCAGCGCTTCAACAACATTCACTATGCCATTTCCGAACATGACGAGAATCAGGCCGGACCATCCGAGCATGTTTATCAGGTAAAAAATTAGAACAATCTTTGCACCATTCTGACCGAATGCAGGCTTACAAAAGTCGATTTGCTCAATGCCATAGCGGTGGCAGCCCATTGATAGGGAAGAACTCATAAGAAAAACACCGATCAGGTTGCCTGCAACTAGACACACAACGCCTTCCACCGCTCCAACATAGGAAGCGGTGAAACCACCAGTAATAAAACACCAGGTGGCAACTGCATAGGCAAAAGCAGTCAAGTGAGCACTGCTGGTGGTGTATTCGCGTTCATTTGGCAGTAAAGGATCCCGCCCGTATACGCTTAAAAGTTCATCATTGGCAGAACTGTGTGCCATATGGCCTTTGTCGCGCTTATCGTTGCTCATCGTGCTGCAACCATGGCAATGACGGGAATCACAACTGAAATTATGATCAAGATGACCCAGTCAATCCCGGTGAAAGTCCCGAGTTCGGCATCCCCCATATCCTGCATCCTGTTGATGCGTTGCTCCAGAGCCTGCACCATTTCTTTTTCATTTTTCTCGTTGAGCATGCCGCTGTCTTCCTAATGCCGGATGGTTTGTGACCGATATTATTCTCGACTTAATGTAATTGCGCCACATCTGTTTAGTAAATAACAAAAAAAACAACGCTGCAAATTTGTTTGTGGCCAAAGATTAACGACCATTAAATCATATCTTATTGTTATTGCGGGATAAAAACAAACTTCATCTGACCATATTTTCAATAAGAAAACATTTGCATATTTGCGTATTAAGCATAAAATTCCGCCACTTTTTTAAAATAAATAAAGACGTTGGCACAGCAGCCAATTTAATTTTCATCAATGTACGGTTACAAAGGAAAATCGATATTTGAACAACATCACGGTTGTTGGGAAACAGGAAGAGGCGCCTTATCGTCAATTCATTGAATCATACGGTTCACCCTTGCTGGTCCTTGACTGCGAAGCATTGCGGCAACACTACCAGAAGCTCAAAAGAGCATTGCCTGGCGTAGAACTGTTCTTTGCAATCAAGTCCATGCCGGTAGAGCAAGCGCTGATTACGCTGGCCTCAGAAGGTGCAAGTTTCGACATTGCAACCAGCGGTGAAATCGACATGTTACGCAAAATTGGCGTTCAGTCTTCACGCACGGTTCATACCCATCCTATTAAACGCGACATTGATATTCGAGATGCGCTTACTTTCGGCTGCAAGACATTCGTTGTGGACAATATTGATGAATTGCAGAAATTTGTGCCCTGGTCAAAGAATGTTGAAATCCTGTTGCGTGTTTCTTTCAGAGGCAAGGACGCTGCTTGTGATCTGTCGCGTAAATTTGGTTGTGGCGTACAAAAAGTTTTGTTCCTACTAGAAGAGGCAAGCAGGCTGGGAATCAAGGTCAAAGGTTTGAGTTTTCACGTAGGTTCGCAGTCGATGACACCGGATGGGCACATTGAAGCAATCAATGCCTGCCGTGAATTTTTCATGGATTCAACGCTCTGCGGTACTGAACACCTGACCATGCTTGATATCGGCGGTGGATTTCCGGCAGATTATCAGCGAAGCGGGTTCGACCTGGAAGCGTTCTGTGCCCCTATTGTTCACGCCCTTGCTGAGTATCCTGCCCACGTTCGGATTATTGCCGAACCCGGCCGTGTGCTGTCTGCGCCATGCATGACTTCCATTTGCACCGTGGTCGGCAAAGCGGAACGTGCAGAAGAGCAATGGTACTACCTGGATGATGGTGTGTACGGCGGATACAGTGGAATTGTCTACGATCATGGCTGCTACCCCCTGACCTTGTTCAGTGATGGAGAATGCAGTTACCCCAGCGTGCTGGCGGGCCCGACTTGCGACAGTATTGACATCGTGCAGGAGACCACAAATCTTCCCCTTCTGCAGATTGGCGATATTCTCGTCGGCGAGCAAATGGGAGCTTATTCCATTGCAACTGCCTCGGAATTCAATTCCATTCCGAAGCCGAAACTGGTGGTCATCAACTCTTCAAAACCACTGGCCTATGCACAGGAAGAAAGAACCAGGTTTAAACCTGTTGTTGCAGCGGTAAATTGAAGTTGCAAAAACGCTGAAATTTTCGATTGATCATAAATTTGGTCTGTCATTTACCAGGAGTAACGCTAATGAATGGTTCCATCTCAAAATTACCTTCAATTGTGCTTGCCGTAACACTATGGCCGTTCATGTCGGTAATTGCACAGACGACTCAAGAAAGTGAACAAAACAGTTCCGGTATTGAGGAAGTTGTCGTCACAGCTCAAAAACGTGAGCAGTCTTTGCAGGATGTTCCGATTTCTGTTTCGGCATTCACGGGCGAGTTTTTAAACAATGCGCATATGGGTGACGTTCGGGGACTGGTAGATTTTACGCCCGGTTTTAGTGGTCGTACCGAAGACAGCTTCACTGATGCCTTGGCTATGCGCGGCATTGTAACCAATGATTTTGGAATTGGTGGCGACCCGTCAGTCGCGGTATTTGTAGATGGTATCTGGACTGGTCGAACAGGTGGTGTGCAGACTGCGTTCTATGATATTGAACGTGCCGAGGTGGTCAAAGGCCCTCAGGGAACATTGTTCGGTCGTAATGCTATTGCCGGTGCAGTGAGCATCATCAACAAGCGGCCGATCGATGAGTTTGAAGCCAGAGTAGAATTGACAGCGGCAGAGTTTTCTCACTTTGAGGCCACGGCAACGGTCAATCAGCCAATTAATGATCAATGGGCTTTTCGTGGCAGCGTCTATTCTTTTAGCAATGACGGGTATCTGAAGAATAACCAGGGCGGTAGTGATCTGGGTTTTCATGACGTGAATTCAACCCGCATGGCCCTGGGTTACACAGGGGATGATCTAAACGCTGTATTTACCGTTGCTTACGAAGACCGCGAGCAGGATCCTTCAGTTTACTGGATACCTGCAGACGGGCTTCCCAGGGACAGGGTCAATACCGATCTGGCTGACAAGGGTTTTGATATGTCCGAGATCTTTGAATTCAGGGCTAATGTGACATTGGATATGAAGAATGACTATTCCCTGACTTCACTAACTGGCTACAAAACCTATGAATTCGACTACCTTGAAGACTACGACGGCGGCCCTGAACGGGTGAATGATTATCGTCAACTCAATAAAATTGACTATTTTAGCCAGGAATTGCGCCTTAACTCGCCTTCAGACAGCAATGTCATCTGGTTCGCCGGTGCGAGTGTATACCAGGAAAAGATTGATGGATTCTTTGAGTTCATTTATGACGAAGATGCAATGTGTCGTGCGATCGGCAGATCAGATTCTCCGGATTTTGATGGACCTGTTGCTGGTTGCGATGATGAAAATTTTGAAACCTATTGGGAAGATGATATTGATCCCGCAGATTTGTTAACTGGCAAAGCAGAACAAAGCTTTGTGAATGTCGACAGCAAAGGTTGGGCTCTTTATGGAGATTTTACTTTTGATGTAAGGGATGATCTGGAGTTGACCCTGGGTGCCCGCTATACCTACGACGAAAAGAAAATTCAAAGTACCGTTCTGGACAGTGGAGGAGCTCTGGGTAATAACTTCAATTATGAGTTTTATACCAATGGATACGTCGGGGACAAAGCAGATTGGAGTGAGTTTACACCACGCCTGGCATTGACCTGGTCAGTTAATGATGAGACATCGCTTTATTTCACTGCTTCTCAGGGCTATAAATCTGGAGGATTTGCAACATTTGGTTTCGACATGCATGGTGAAGAGGTCGATGAAAATGGCGCTGCCCCAGCAGGGACTACGCCGGTGAAATTCAACCCGGAAACGGTGGACAGTTATGAAGTTGGCGCAAAAATGCGTTTGCTGGACAACACAGTTCATTTAAATATTGCGTTGTTTAATTACCGTTATGAGGACTTGCAACTGGTTTATTTCGATAACGGGTCTTCGCTTGTAGCAAACGTCGGTAAGGCTGAAGGCAGTGGTGCAGAAGCAGATTTGCGCTGGGTTCCGAACAGGAATTGGGATGTTTATATGGGCGTTTCCTTTCTTGATACCGAAATCACTGATGCCAGGGATATAGAAGCGCTTGGTGCCTGTGGTGCATGCGCTGGCAAGAACCTCCCGTTTGCGCCAGAGTTCAGCGCCTCTTCACTGGTCAACTATTATCACGCACTCGATTCCGGTGACCTGGTTTTTACAACGGAATTCGTCTATCAGGATGAAATGTTTGGCGGACCTGACAATATCCGGGACGCTGCAGTGAGCAGTTGGAGCGAATTTAACTTCAGGTTGGGCTTTCGCAGCGATGCTAATTGGCAAACTACATTGTGGGTGGAGAATGCTTTCGATGAAGAGTACTTTGAGCGTGGTTGGGAAAACGCCGATGCCGACAATCAGTATGGCTATGGTCTGTTCAATGAATTGGTTTGGCCCTCCAGGCCGCGTACTTTTGGTGTAACTTTTTCGCGGGATTGGCAATAATTTTGTCATAAACAAAAACCCGGACAATTGTCCGGGTTTTTGTTGTCGCAATTAACACTCGAATTCAAGTGTGCAGTGTCAGTGGGTCACTATACGTTAAGCAAGAGGTATTCCCGCTCCCAGGAACTGATCACCTTATTAAACGCTTCAAATTCATGACTTTTAACAGCCTGATAAGCGCGTATGAACTCTCGGCCTAGTACCTCTTTCAAGTCTGTCTCATCATCCAGAAGTCTAAGCGCAGCTTCCAGACTGCGGGGAACTGTCAACGGTTCTTTATATGCATCACCAGGGTGTGGTTCCGTTGGATCAATGCCGTTCTTCATGCCAAGGTAGCCACAGGCCAGTGATACCGCTATAGCAAGGTAGGGGTTACAGTCTGCCCCCGGAAAACGATTTTCAACCCTGCGAGCTTGAGCATTACTGTCAGGAATGCGGATCCCAGTGGTTCGATTCTCATATCCCCATTCCATGTTGGTGGGAGCTGCGAAATCTGGTGACAAACGCCGGTATGAATTTACACTGGGGCAGAAAAACGCCATTGCACCGGGAGTGTAAGCCTGCAATCCGCCAATAAAGTGGCGAAACCGCGGGTGTTCTGTTCCATCTTCCTTGGAAAAAATATTCGCACCGGTTTTCCGGTCAACAATGCTTTGGTGGATATGTAGTGCACTGCCGGGTTCTCGCGCCATGGGTTTGGCCATGAACGTCGCGAAAACTCCGTGGCGCAATGCGGTTTCACGCATGGTTCGTTTGAAAACAAATACCTGGTCAGCAAGACTGAGTGGATCACCATGAAGAAAATTTATTTCCATCTGGGCAAGTCCGGACTCATGGATCAGCGTATCAACATCTAATTCTTGCGCCTCACAATAGGTGTACATATCCTCGATGATGCTTTCAAATTCGTTGACAGCATCAATACTGTAGGACTGACGGCCGGCCTCGCGACGACCAGATCTTCCTATAGGTGGCTGTAATTCCAAATCGGGGTCCGGGTTTTTCTGAACCAGATAAAATTCAACTTCAGGAGCGACGATCGGTTGCCAGCCCTCAGCTTCATAAAGAGATAAAATTTTTCGTAATACATTGCGTGTTGCCAATGGGTGCAGGCCACCTTCACGCAAGTGACAGTCGTGAATAATCTGCCCGGTAGGCTCGTCGGCCCACGGCACCAGACGCATTGTGCTCGCATCAGGGTGCAACATCATGTCACTGTCGGTGGGGCCAATCAGATCTGACTCCTCTTCGGTGTAATCACCGGTGACGGTTGTTACCAGGATTGCCTGGGGCAATCGACTGTCTTCTTTGATAAATTTGTCGGCGGGAATAAATTTACCGCGCGCATTACCGGTCATGTCAGGTACGACGCATTCGATTTCGGTTATTCTGTGTTTTTTAATCCACTCGCTGATTTCTTGCAGGTGCATAAAATATCTTCATTTTTTGGATGTATGCATAGCATAGCGTTTCTTTGCTGATTACAACATTTAATGTACAGAAAATAATTGCAACTAGATGGTATCCTTCCTGATCACACAACCTTGAATGAATAAGAGAATGGCCAAACGAAAATTCTTCAATTTGATCATGCTGATTGCAATGATTGCCGGAATTGAGAGCGCTATCTCTGATGACAGTGATCAATTGTTATTTGAATCACTATCAGTGTTGGAATTGACCATGCCGGTCAATTTCGATTCATTGTGCCGGCCCAGTGAATCACCAGATTGTGAGTACGCAGAAACCGTCTTTGAATATACCGGCGCAGCTGGTGCTAAGACCTCTGTGCCGATTAGCATTCGCCGAAGGGATGGCTGGCGTGCCACCAAAACAAATTGCCAGGTACCTACTCTTTTTGTACGTTTTGAAGAAAAAGACACCGTCGGGACACCCTTTGAAGGCCAATCATCATTGGCCCTGACTTCGCACTGTGGCAAAGGTATTTCACCACAAGTTACTCAGTCACGCAGGTTGCCTGATGCATTTGAAAGTTATGTTGTTAATGAGTACATCGGTTATCGATTGTACAACCTGATAGCCGATGCGAGTTTGCGGGTCAGATTGGTCCGCATAAACTACACAAACCCGGAGAATCCACGCCGGGACTTTAAACGTTACGCTTTTTTTGCGGAACATTTTGATTCACTGGCGAAGCGCCTTAATGCCAGATTGTTACCGGCAGGTAGTTTCGACCTGTCAAGCCTGGATCTGGCTATTGCCGATCAACTGGCCCTGTTTCAGTACATGGTTGGAAATACCGATTGGTCTATACAAAACCAGGACAATGTCCTCCTGCTTGAGATGCAAAATGGTAATCACGTTCCGGTCCTTTTCGATCTGGATATGTCCGGTTTGGTCAATGCCTACTACGCGTCACCGGCACCTGATTTGCCGATCAGGTCAGTCAAACAACGTTATTATCAGGGGAATTGCCACCCCGAGACTGATTGGACTGGACTGTTTAACAGATTCAATGCAATGCGTGCAGACATGATGGGAGTACTCGCTGAAACGCCAGGACTTAGAAGCGGAGACAGAAGAATGTCGAGCGTCTATCTTGATTCGTTTTTCAACACGCTGGGTTTGGAAGAGTCAAGAGAAAGTGAAATCATCAATGCCTGCCTTCCATGGCCTCTTTGAATTCCGAGGGGGAATCTAAAAGTACGCAATCACCACTGACAAAGCAATTTCAGGGTAAATGAATGGAGCCTGCCGGGGCACTTTCCTGAACTCTCTTGCTTCCATTAAAAGCTGCCCAACTCACAATTACATAACGAATTCCGGATTGTACAACTTCTGCCTGGTGCTCGTAGCGATTGTCGGACGGGAAAGCCAGCATGTCACCGGTTTTTGGGCGCAAGTGGTAATTGAAATTCATAAAACTAAGACCGCCACCGGTATAGTCTTCATTGAGATAAATCAGCAGGCTGATGTCGCGATCATGAATTTTCATCCATGTATTAGTGGCGGTATCAATCATGCAGCTATCCGCATGCCTTTTGTAGAATCCGCCCGAGGTATAGCGCAGGATACTTGGTTTTTCAAACCACGCGATGGTTTTACCGGCGCGGGCAGCGGCTAACTGGAAAGCTTCCTGAACGCGGTCGTTGATAACTTTTCTTAATACACCGGGATTGACGTTACTACACACCCGCAATGGATTCTTTTCTTTGTGTACAGAGCCTGTCCCGGCGCGGTTAATTACATTGACTGTCGCGTGAAAACCAGGCTTGGATTCGAGTTTTTTAACCCATTTTGTGCACAAGGCCGGATCGATAAACTCCGGAAACACCAAAGCACCAACCGGAGGCTTGCGCTCAGCAGCAGCCAGGCCACAACAACGGCCAAAAATCTGACCACTGCCACAAAAACAGGGATTGGAGGCGACGGGTTTAAACCAGGGAAGCGGATGTCTTTTTAGCATGCAGGAACTTTACCAACAATGGAGCCGGTTTACATTGTCTGAAACCACAGATGTCTATTTTGACTTCAGTTGTACTTTGGCTGACGATAAAACTTCTGACCAACCTCCCCTTGAAGTTTATACCTGCAGTTGCAGAATGTGTCAGAGGCATACTGGCAGCGCATTTTGGGCGGGAGTTATGTTTCCGCGTGACGGATTTAAATTCACAATGGGTGTGCCGGGCAAATACCAGTCATCAAAATTGCAGTATCTGTAAATCAATTCAATCCGGAGCTTGACCATTTGAAAACCGGACAGAACGAAATCCGGTTTGCAGTCACAGAAGCTTTTGGGGGTTGGGGAATTCAAGCGGAGCTTGATGATTTAGGTCGAATCAAAATGGAGTACCCTTAAAAGAATCTTAAAAGGCAATGACAATGAATTTTTCAGATAAAAACCACTCCGGACTATATCCAATTGGCACTGCGGGCGAAAAATGGGGCGCGTTAGAAAGAGAAAACTGGCTTGGTGCACAACAAATACAACGCTCATATGCAGATGAAGTGCTGGCGAGGATTGAGAAGCTTCACAGTAAATTCGATGTGGAGCAGTACGGCGTATTGTCATATTCATCTGATGCATATTCGCTTCACGCGCTGAAAACCCGTGATTGGAATCCCGGCAAGCCGAATGTTCTTGTAACAGGAGGGGTTCATGGCTATGAAACTAGCGGAGTGCAGGGCGCAATTCGTTTTCTCGAAAGTAGTGCACAAGCCTATTCGTCACAATTCAATATTCTTGTTGCACCATGTGTAAGCCCTTGGGGTTATGAAACCATTAATCGCTGGAACCCGTCTGCGCTAGACCCGAATCGATCCTTTCACGCAGACAGTCCGACACAAGAAGCTGCCATGCTAATGCAGTATCTGGGATCTCAATCAATAAAGTTTCTTGCGCATTTTGATCTTCATGAAACCACGGATTCGGACAACAATGAATTCAGGCCGGCACTTGCCTCCAGGGATGCAATAAAACATGAAAACTGGCATATACCGGACGGTTTTTACACCGTAGGTGATACGCAAAGACCCGAGCCCGACTTTCAGGCTGCAATAATCAGTTCAGTTGAGCAAGTGACACACATTGCCCCTCCTGACAGTGACGGAAAGATTATTGGGGAGGTGCTGGAGCAATGGGGAGTGATCAACTATGCAGCGCGGCCCCTGGGTTTATGTATGGCTGTGACCGATGCGAAATTTGTCACCACTACCGAGGTCTACCCCGATAGCCCCAGAGTCAATGGTGAGAACTGTATCAACGCGCAAGTCGCTGCGATCACAGGTGGCCTTGGATACCTGAAAGGCCTGATCTAAGCCATTGGTTCATGGGGTCGCAACCAATGTCCCGGTCAATCCCATTATAACTTCGCCCGAATTCGTGCATCCGAGATTTTCCCTAAGCGGGCTTCTCTCCAGATGATGAGAGCATTTGAGGCAATGACTACGCCAGCACCAACCATTACCGTGCTCGTTGGCCAGTCATTCCAGATTATCCAGCCAAACATCATTGCCCAAAAAATGCCGCTGAAATTGAATACAGTAACAATGGCTGCCTGCGCATTCCGATAGGCAACTGAAAGCAAAAATTGGGCGGCCGCACCTGATAAACCTACGCCTAATAACAGCGGAATTTCACTCATACTTGGCCTGACCGCAATAAAAGGCAATGGTAGGGCAGTTAAAAACGTGCCGATAATGAAAAAGTAAAAACTGATGGTTTGCGGGCTTTCATATCGCCCAAGGTAACGTAATACGATTTGCAGGATGGCGTGCATTAAGGCAGCGCATATCGCAACGATTATGCCAATTGAGTAAACCTCACCGGATGGTTGCGCCATGATGATGACGCCGATGAAGCCAATGACAACAGCAGACCAGCGGTACGCACCTACCGATTCCTTCAAGAAAAGCACGCCAAAAATTGGAATGAACAATGACGATGTAAAAAGCAGGGCAGTGGTATCTGCCAGCGGCATTAAAGAAAATGCGGCAAATGTTGTGCATAAGCTGACTACGCCCAAAGTGGCTCGAACACCCACCAAAACCGGCTTACTATGTAACACCAGGATTTCACGCTTTCCAAAAACGAAAACCATGATCAAAAATGGCATGCTAGCGATCAAGTTACGATAAAAGGCAATTTCTATCACCGAGTGATGTTCACTTAACAGCTTGGCGAATACGTTCATGATGGTGAACATGAAGAATGCACCCATAGCTGCGCTCATGCCCAGCACTACATGTTCATCATGACCATGCGCTGATTTTCCAGGATTCATCGGAGTATTTTCCTCATAAATCAAACCGCTTTTCATAGGCACTGAAGTATTGCCAACCTGCTGCTTCAATCATAAAATGCTGTGTTCTGCGTCAATGCCTCAACAATACGGACTAAACAGTAATGACCAAAACCATTACAAGGTATAAAGCTTCAGCTTCACATCTTGGCCTAAGTTTGCTTGTTGTTGGTAGTGTTTTTTTGATCATTTTCTTAATTTGGTATCCAAGCCCTTACTTCAAAATTATGGGTGCTAAAGAAATCATTTTGGTGGTGATTGGAGTAGATTTGGGCATAGGCCCGCTTTTAACACTAATTGTTTACAAGCAGGGAAAACGGGGCCTTCATTTTGATATATCAGTTATTTTATTGGTACAACTTATCGCGTTGTTCTATGGAACGAAAGTGATATACGATGCGAAGCCCGAATCCATGGTGTTCGCCGTAGACAGGTTTAATATCATTTCCAAAAAAGAGGTGTATTGGGAAGAATTTGATCAAAAATCTATACCTGGCAGACCTTTAATCGGTCCGGCCGTTTATTATGCAGATTTTCCAACTGACGAGACCGAACAACAAACTTTTTTGGATGAAACAGTTATCGAAGGCAAGCCAGATCTGGAGTACCGTCCAAGGTATTGGCAGCCATTATCTTCTAATCTTGATCAACTACTTAGAAAGACTCGGTCAATTAAATATCTGCTGGACAAAAGGCCGGAACATAAAGAAAAGATCATTCATTTTATTGAATCAGATGGCCTTGATGTCGAACTACTGAATTTTTCTGGAGTAATAGGTAAAAATGGCGATTTCAGCATAATATTTAATCGGGAAACCGGCCATATTGAGGGTGCGATTGAGATTGACCCGTGGATGTATTAATAATACATGAGGCATTGAATCTAATTGCTTCCTATCCAAACTCAAAAGTAGTGACGCCAAATATTTCCCGTACTGGAAGAGCAGGTACCTCACCGTAGTACATTTTTGCGCAACCAAATACCTCTTTCATCGCATGTCTTCCGGCCAATTCGAGGCCGTCAGGATTGCTCTCAGGAACATCAAGGAACACCGGTTCGCCTGGTACCTCGCGAACAAGAGACAAGTAAAGGTCATTGGCCGCTTTGGCGTCGTTCGCAAAAAGCGGGCCGATCTTGTAACCCAGGCGACAAGGGCGCATAACGCCAAAACCGCATAGCTTTCCATTTCTATTGATGGCTCTTGCATGGCTGCCGCATTGCCTGACCCAGTGCTGGAGGAATTTAGTTCGAGTCGCAGGAAAGTGCATGCGATCATAGGCATCAATTTCTGCAAAAGGAACTTCATCAAGCAATACAACCTCTTGCGGCATGGGAGCAGTCCGGCCCAGACCTTCAAAGCGAAGGTCGCGACCGGCAAACCTGAATCCGCCCCTGTTATAGTAGGATTGCATTTCGAAAACCCCATCCATACCGATTGAAGATTGTGTTTTTAGCCTTTGTTGAAGTCGTTTGAGTCGCTCATGCCACAAACAATTACCTAATCCCTTGCTCCTGTGATCGGCACGAATAATAAAAAAACCCATGAAGCCAAACTGTCCGTCATAACTGACGATCGAGCCTCCACCGACTAATTGTCCCGCAATCTCCGCTGCGATGAATGCCTGCGGATCAAATTCCCAGAACAAATCGGCATCAGAAAGACCAGGATTCCAGCCCTCGATTGCTGCCCATTCAACAAGCTCATCCAGTTCATTTCTTTGCATTTGGCGGATCGTTAAATTATTCATATATTATTCATACTGATGATTAGTCGGTATAGAAAAAAGGAATTAGATTCTAACTCACGTGCGAAACTCTTCTCTCAGTTGTCGCTTGGTGAACGGACAAAAATGCCAGTACTGGATTCTGTCGCGATTGCAGCTTCCTTAGCAACTCCTTCTCAGTCGTCCCGGTTTGAGCAATTCAAGGAAAGTATCACTTCTGGAAAAGATTTATCTGAAGCCGGCCTGGTAAGCGGCTTATTTCTGCCCTGGGAGGCGCGCTTAGTCCATGCAGCTCAGATTAGTGGGAAGTTAGCGGAAAGTTATGCTGCTTTAAGTGTGCGGCATTTGGATCAGGCATTGAGAATGGGCAGGCTCAAAAGTATGCAGTTGATGCCATTTGCCTTGTTTGTTCTGATGATAGTTTTGGGGCCGCTCCGCTCGTTGATCGATGGTCAGATCAGTAGTCAGTACTACTTGATTCTCACGGTTGGGCGATTGAGCCTTTTTTTTGGTGGAATCTATGTGCTTACTTACAATTGGAAACAGCTAAGTGCATCGGGTGCAGACAATTCGATATTTCGACTGTTACTCCACATCCCCAAATTGGGTAACTTGATCCGCCAACAACAACGGCGTGATTTTCTTTACTGCCTGACCTTATTGCTGGAGGCTGGGGTGCCTGCATTTAAAGGGCTGGAGATTGCAGCCAATTCTGTCAGTCACCCGGATCTTAGGCGCAAATTTTTAGAATCAGTTCAGTATGCTAAAAGTGGCTCCACGCTGAGTACGGCGATCGAATCTTGTGGTGCGGTGACCGGAGCAGGAGTAGAACTGTTGCGAACTGCAGAATTTTCTGGTCGGTTGACTGAAATACTGCGCCATCATGTTGTACACCTGGGAACTCAACTGGACGGAAGCTACCAATTGCTGGCCGACTGGACGCCTCGGGTCATTTATCTGATTTTCCTGGGTGTGTTCCTACTCAGGTTCTGAAAATCCTGCTTCTTTAAAAGTTCGTGGTGAGGAATGGACGACAAGTAATCGTCGCGCAAGTAGTGAATCAGTTTTAGCGTCCGGAAAGCGTCAAACCAGGTGTGCATTTGTTTCAGGAATTGATCCAGATCCTTGCTTTGCTTCAGTGCATGGGCAAGTGCCTTGGGAGTTCCTATTGCACTTAGCCCTGAGTGCAAAGCCGGTTGTTCTGGTGGCAAGCCATGGCAGAGGTCAGTGGTTTTCAATTCCCAAAACAAGGGCAGGGCCTGAAGCCAGAGCTTTAATAAGTGGAAAACTTCCGGATGGTAAAACAGGAAGTCCCCGGTTGGATTTTCAAGGGCAGTTATTTTATTCACCGCAGCACCGGTACCAAAAGGAACCCGGTCTGAGCGCCGCGCAGCAATGATGATGGGTTGGCATTGCCCACTTGAATCGGGCTCTAAAACCTGCCCGACCTTGGCCAGTTTATTGAGCAGGTAGAAATCCTCTCCTGCTTCGCGCTTGGGGAAACCCCTGACTTTTTTATAGTGGTGAGTATTCACCACCATTGTGCTGCCGATGGTGTGAAAGGCATAAGGCGAACCCGCAAATTTCATGCCCTGAACGTAATATCGCAATGAAGCCTCGTACATACCGGTTGCCAATGCGACCGTTTCGGCTTCGGCATCATTCGCTTGCCCCAAATGGTGATAAGGGTAAACCAGGGCAGAATATGCGGACTTATTCTCAATCGATTTGCTGAAAGCAAAGTACGTTTCCGGCAGGTGCACATCAGCATCTGAACAATGTATCCATTGAGAACGGATACTTTCCTTATGGATCAGACTTGCTGCCAGATCAGCACCAATCTTGCGTGCAAGTCCAACACCGCCCTTAGCGGGTAATTTTCGGTCTTTGTTGAACCGGTCAACCAGAAGAATGTCGCGCGGGGCCTGTCGATCCTTAAAAAGACACATCCCGAAATCAGGGAATCGGGATTCGGAATTCCAACGCAGTTCGAATTGATGAGCGATGGTATGCGCCAAGTCCTGATTGGTTCTTGAAACTTCGGCGGAAGCAGAACCTGATTCATTGATCACCAAAATCGTAAGACTTCGACCATCAGAGGGGGGCGGTGGACGAAGAAATTCAGGTGATTCGTTGCAAGCCGGAATAACCAGGACATCGGACCAGGGTATATCGACCGGCAGAATTTCCAGCGCGGAAATTTCTGGCTCTGCGTATCGGCGGAGATATTGATCCATTTTTGACAGGCGACCGAACTAATGAAGTGCAATACGAGCAGGCAATTCCCGCGTAATGTCTGCTTCGGCAATGAGCAGTTCTTCCAGCCGTTGATGCACATCGTGGTGACTGAAATATTGTTCAGCCAATTGCAGGAACAATCTCTGGTGCGTCTCTTCAGATCGCGTAATTGACAGGTAAAAACGCTTCAATTCACCGTCAGGCAAAGCCCCGGCGATTAAACCAAATCGTTCTGCACCACGTGCCTCTATGATTCCAGCGATCAATAATCTATCCAAAAAATAGTGATCTTTGCCGTCACGTAAATGATTGCGCATGGCGTTGACATAAGGGTCCTTCTCATCAGGGAGCAGGCTAAGGCCACGTTCATGAAGAAGTTTCACCACCGCACGAAAGTGGCTGAGTTCTTCCAGGGCGAGATCTATCATCGCGCTGACCAGTTCAGGCTTGTCAGGATAGTGAGCCACCATGGTCATGGCCATGCTCGAGGCCTTTTTCTCAGCCGCCGCATGATCGGGCAGAAACGCGCCCATGGCAGCGACGATGCGTTGTGCCCAATCCATGGGCGTAGCGTACAAAAGTTTAATCATTGGTTTTGATCTGGCATTTTCTTTGATCTGGGCGGTTGGCTTGTTATACCAAATCAGTGATTCTATAGCCTATTGTTCGCACTGTCGTAATCAAATCGGTCAAAGTGGTGGCTCCGGGTATGGCAGCAGTCTCATGTTGCACGACCCGAGTACCGGAGTTACGGTTGCGGTTTTGATGAATCAAGGCTCTGGCGCCGACCATTTTGTGCTTGCGCCCGAGCTACTCTCGAGAGCCTCGAATAGCCAATAAATATCTTCCTTTTTTTATTGCTTTCTTTGCCTGTCTTGGTCACAGTCATTGTGATGAAAAGCTACTCAAAGCTATTGAATGAAGTCCGGGCGTGCACAATTTGCGCAGCCTATTTGCCACATGGGGTCCGCCCCGTCCTGAATGTGCTCCTGCCTGGCGTGAGCCATTATTGGCTCAGTTAAGTCAACTTTCATTAAGTCTCCTGATTGGAACATACGCACAGGATTATCATCTGGATGGAAAGAAGACTTCTTTGACAGACAAAGTCAAAAACTGGCGCACATACTGGCCAAATGCTGTTCCTTTACCGCATCCAAGTCCGCGCAACAATATCTGGCTCAAGCGAAATCCCTGGTTTGAGGAAGAATTGGTTCCTGTGCTGCAAAAAAAAGTGCGTCAATTACTTAAAGCATAATCGATCAGTAACCATAGAATTGCGAAATGAATTTGCGTCACATTTCGAATTGCTCGTATATACTCAAAGACCATTTCGAACATTAAAAATTGGCATGCCAGAAGAAAAAAACACGCGAAGAAAATTCATACGTCAAAGCGGTGAGCTAGCCGGTGCAGCCTGGCTGGGATTGAGTTTTACCAGCCTGATTTCCCTGAGTGAAAGTGCTCAGGGTGCAAGGTTTTCAGGTGATGAATTTGAAACGCTGACCAAAGAAGAAGCGATTGAAATAGAAGCCATCGCGGCACAAATCATGCCCACCACTGATACGCCCGGTGCAACTGAAGCGGGTGTGGTCTATTTCATTGATAAGGTGCTGGGTGGGGATCGCAACTATCAACTGGCGGAAGTCCGAACCGGCCTACAAGTTTTTGAAACAGAAATTGCGAACCGCTACGATAACCGGCGATTTTCTGAATTGTCTTCAAAGCAACAAATCAAAAGACTCGAATCAATTGATGACGGAAGATTTTTCAATCTACTCTGGTTTTTGACGATGGCTGGAATGTTTACAAATCCGTCCCTGGGTGGAAACCGCAACAGGGTCGGCTGGCAGTTGATCGGTTTCGAGGATCGACATTTCTGGCAGCCGCCATTCGGTCATTATGATGAACATTACGAATCCTCTGAACTCCAGTCTGAACCAAAGGGCGGAAAATGACCGCGACGGCCAAATTTCCGACTCGCCAGGAGGTCGATTTCGTCATTGTGGGTTCTGGTGCTGCAGGTGGTGTGTTCGCGAGAAAGCTTTCAGAGGCCGGTTTTTCTGTCGTTGTGTTGGAACAGGGTCCCTGGCGCAAGCCGGAGGATTTCCGGCATGATGAATGGGCCTACGGATATAACGATGAACTTACCTGGGGCAGGGTTCAGGGCCATCCTCAAACCTTCCGAAAGACTGAAAACGAAGTTGCCAGGGTCATGGATGAGCACAGTATCAATCCACATTGGGGCCCATTGAGCTATGCCCACACAGTTGGTGGGAGTCATGCACATTTTTCCGGAAATTACTGGCGGCTTCGGCCGGTGGACTTTATGGAAAAAACCCTGCGTGGACCTATTGCGGGCACCAGTTTTGAAGACTGGCCGATTAGCTATGAAGAGTTGGAACCCTTTTACACACAGGTTGACTGGGAAGTGGGTGTTTCCGGCATTGAAGGGCCTTCTGATCCTCCACGCTCACGGGGATATCCTTGTCCGCCAATGCCGGTGAAGTCGCCCGGAGTGCTGTTGGAGAAAGCTGGTCGAAAGCTCGGGTTGAACCCGTACCCTGCGCCGGTTGCCATACTCTCGCAACCGCATAATGACCGCCCGGCCTGTATTCATTGTGGTTTTTGCAATGGTTTTGCCTGTGAAGTTGGAGCCAAGGGCTCTTCACACATCACGATGATTCCTTATGCTGAGGCGACCGGAAACTGTGAAATCCGACCTCTGAGTACGGTGTTTAAAATAGAGACGAATAAGCAAGGCAGGGCGTGCGAAGTTTTGTATTACGATCAGTATGGCAAAGAGCATGGCCAAAAAACAAAGGCGGTTGTTCTCAGTGCCAATGGCGCGGAGACACCGCGCTTATTACTTTTGTCAGAATCCAGCCGTTTTCCGGATGGTTTGGCGAATTCAAGTGGCGTGGTCGGCAAGAATCTGATGTTCAACGGCTGGGCCTTTGCTGCCGGCTTGTTTGATCATCCTGTTAACGCTCATAAGTCTATTCCAACAACCAGAGTGATCCATGACTACTACAGCCTGGATCCGAAATTGGGGTTTTATGGAGGAGGCGGAATTGATTCCCGTTCCTATTCTGATGGGCGACCCCTGATGGCGGTGGATTTTTCAAACCCTCCTGAAGGCAAAAACTGGGGGCATGAATTAAAACAGAACCTGGCCCGATATTTCACACACAGTGCTGCGTTTACCGGACATACCACCTCCATACCAATGGCAACAAATAATGTTTCATTGGATCCAACGGTCAAGGATAAATGGGGGCGGCCAGCACTTCGTACGACTTATAAAGACCATCCTGATGATCTTAAGACCATGCAGTTCTTTCTTGATAAAAACCTGGAATTGCTTGATGCGGCCGGCGCAACTAAAACCTGGCATATGAATGTTAGTGAGCAAACCGGAGGCGTTCACTTGCTGGGCACCTGCCGAATGGGCAATGACCCGGCAAAATCTGTGGTCGACAAACATCATCGTGCACATGAGGTGCCTAATCTTTTCATCTGTGATGGCAGCAGCATGGTGACATCGGGCAGGGGTCAACCGACCATGACCATTCAGGCGCTCGCGTTTCGGGCGGCGGCTTACATCATAGGATCAGCTAAAAATGGCGAAATATAAGTCAGTCTGTTCGCTTTTAGCTGTTATTTTCATTCTCTCTGGCAATGATGCAGAAGCGGTAAGAAATGAACACCGGCCGGTGTGCTCCCCAGACGGTTCCAGGCTGATTTATATGTTGCAGTCGAAGAGTACCAACGATGATTGGGAGCTGTATCTGATAGAACGAGAAAGCCAGCAGCAAAGCCGGTTGACCAGTCATTTGGGATGGGATGGTTACGCTGTCTGGTCGCCGGACGGTACAAAGATCATATTTGACCGGGAGGATGTTCCAGACGCGCAGAAACGTCCCTGGATAACGGACGATCCTTCGTGGGATCATATGCCGGAGTTCTGTCATAGCAGTCAGACACTGTTTTTTACTTCATATCGAAGCGGAGAAGAGCGCATTTACCAGATCGATCCGGATCCCAAACCTTATCTTAAAATTGAACGGGCGCAGAACAAATAAATATCAAAAGGTAGACTTAATAATGCTTCAAGCTCCAATCCTGATTGAACCGGCAATAACCGACCTGGGCGAATTTTCCGTCAGACGATTATTGCCTTCCTCTGTGCAACGCTCGGTTGGGCCATTTGTATTCTGGGACCACTTTGGCCCGGTTACCCTCCCTTCAGATCGAGATATGGAAGTACGCCCGCATCCGCATATTGGTCTGGCCACGTTGACCTGGCTATTTGAAGGTGAAATTACGCATCGCGACGGCCTGGGCTATGAGCAGGATATTTCACCCGGCGATGTAAACTGGATGACCGCTGGTCGTGGCATTGTTCATTCTGAGCGCACGCCCACACATCTACGGGGCAAGCCCAAGCCGTTACATGGCTTGCAAATTTGGATGGGGTTACCGCTTGAGCATGAGCAGGTAGAGCCAGGGTTTCAGCACTACCCGGCGCAAGCTATTCCACGCGTGCAGGTTGGTGAAGTCATTTTTGACTTGATTGCAGGCAAAGCGCTGGGTGCCGAATCACCCGTTCAGGTTTATTCACCCTTGTTTTATCTGGCTGCCAAGTTGCAACCAGGCCAGGGTTTTCAGTGGCACAGACAACATCCTGAAGAAGCGATCTACGTGGTGGAAGGTAGCTTGGAAATTGATGAGGCTTTCGTGCCTGGGCACAATATGGCTGTGTTACCGGATCGGGCAACAATTTCTGTCAAAAGTGTGGAAGGTGCGCGCATTGCAATCTTTGGCGGCGAGCCCATTGGCGAGCGATTCATCTGGTGGAATTTTGTTGCCAGCAGCCGTGAACGAATTCGCGAAGCGGCAGCGATCTGGTCAGCAGGTGGATTCGACCGCGTTGAGGGCGATGATGAGTTTATTCCATTGCCTGAAAACCGACCCATGCCCTGAAACCCAAAATCTTCAAAAGAGAAATTCATATATGAAATCAATTTGCGTTTATTGCGCATCATCGGACGATATTGATGATCGTTACAGGGCTGCTGCAGCCGGTGTTGGCAAAGCCCTGGCGGCACGGGGAATTACTCTGGTCTTTGGTGGCGGACGTGTCGGTTTAATGGGTGAAACGGCCCGTGCCGTGCGTGCAAATGGTGGTCGGGTGATTGGGATTATTACCCAGTATCTGATGGATATTGAGCAAGGGGATTCTGAATGTGATGAATTGATTGTGGTCAACGCAATGCGTGAACGGAAGCGGATACTGATTGAAAAAAGTGATGCATTTCTGGTATTGCCAGGCGGTATTGGCACTTACGAGGAGTTCTTTGAAACTCTGGTTGGTCGTCAACTTCAAGAACACAACAAACCCATAGGAATTATCAACGTCGATAACTTCTATGACCCTTTGCTTGATCTGTTCAAGCATGGCGAAAAGACTGGCTTTATCAGACCTGGAGCCAGAGACCTGTTTGTTGTGGGCGAAGATCCGGATCAGGTGATTGATGCACTTGGGCAAATTCCCGCAGATGCAGGGCCACAGCTGAAGAAAAGTGGTTCTGAACCGGGTAAGAAAGGACCTTAAACCTTCAAAGTACTCTTGTCGTTCAGTTTCAAATAAGACATATGTCCCTTTTTCTGCCTCCCCTATGTCCGCGACAGTGGTCGATGACAAAG
Organism: Rhodothermales bacterium; assembly: GCA_047614505.1. Classification (GTDB taxonomy): domain Bacteria; phylum Pseudomonadota; class Gammaproteobacteria; order Xanthomonadales; family SZUA-36; genus JABDJL01. The sequence continues at coordinate 104,844 of JBLHGQ010000001.1, forward strand.
CCTAGAATTTGATCTGGCGGTTGGGGAAACCCTACAAAATTCTTAGAGGCTCATCGAGAAAAGACATGAATACAAAACTTTTAAACTCAATTCCACTGTTCGAAACGCTGAATGAGGCTGAATCAGAGATTCTTGCGTCACGAATTGAACTTCGCCAGTTTCCGGAGAACAGTCTTATCATTAATGAAGGTGAGGAGACTAACTCTCTTTACATCATCCTGAGCGGCAAGGTAAAAATTTTCCTGTTGGGAGAAAGCGGAGAAGAAGTCATATTAAACTTCCTCAGTGAAGGCGATTATTTCGGTGAAGTATCAATGTTTGGTGACGGTGAACGGTCGGCTTCTGTCCTTACCCTTTCAGACGCTTATTTCGCGGTGCTGGAAAAAGACGATTTCGTTGAGCTAATGACTTCGCATCCTAAACTTGGACTGACGATCATCAAGGGAGCGACCCATCGTCTGCAGTCACTGAGTCATAATGTGAGAAGTCTTGCTGCCAATTGGTGACACGCTTTGGGGTATGATTGGCGTGCATGGATGTAAATATCCTCAAGGGTATAAACCTGTTCGAATCATTGGAGGCAGATGATCTTCTTGCTGTGTCCAGTCATCTCGTACAAAGAAGGTTTCTGAAAAACAGTGTCATTATCAATGAAGGTGACACCACCAATTCGCTCTACATCATTCTCACTGGCAAAGTTAAAGCGTTTCTCAATGACGAGAGTGGCAAAGAAGTCATTCTTAACGTGGTTAACGAGGGGGAGTATTTTGGTGAGGTTTCATTGTTTGATAACGGTAACCGTTCAGCATCAATTATGACTTTGGAAGATAGCCAGTTTGCAGTATTGGAAAAGTCGGCCTTTCTTAAATGTATTACTACTCAACCAGAACTCGCTTTGACCATCATTAAAGGCCTGACCATGCGTTTGCGAGGGCTGACCGGCAGTGTTAGAAATCTTGCCTTGATGGACGTATATGGCAGGGTAGCATTTACGTTGCTTGAACTTGCTGTCGAAAAGGATGGTAAGAAAGTGATAACCGAAGGCCTCACTTATGAGGACCTGGCCAAACGAGTTGGTGCTTCCGCTAAGATGGTGGGACGAGTCATGAAAGATCTGAAAACCGGTGGCTACATCACCAAAAGCGGTAAAAAACTCCTGATAAATCGTTCATTCCCTTCTTCTTGGTAGGACCAGGCGGCAATTTCCAGCATTCTGGTGTAAAGTGCCATCTGAATGTCCAGCTCTTTTCGTACTTTGTTTGCGAGGTCATGCTCAAGATGAGAAATGCACTTTTACCAGTATTGCTGCTGCTGATTGCGGGCGCCACCAGCGCGGGTGAATCCGGTGGTTTGGAGAATAATGAACCACCAGAGATATTAGAACCTGCCATTGCATTATCAGCGTATGAAATTCTGTTTATCGGTAACAGCCATAGCTCAGCCAGGCTGGTCAAAACCGGTCAATGACTGTGATACCCGGGTCCTCAAAATTGTCCATGCTGATTAATCTTGCCGGGGCTTCCTCTAGAGAAATCAGTTTGTTTACCAGGTTTTGGGGCTTGAGTTGGCCAGACAGAACCATCTCAAGCATTTTAGGATATCGATGCGCCTGCATTCCGTGACTGCCGTAAATTTCAAGTTCTCCAGCCACGATCATATTCATGGGTAGCCTGGAGTTTCGGTCTTGGGGAGTAAGAATCCCTACCTGTATGTGTTTTCCTCTTTTGCGCAGGCAGGAGACTGAATTAAAGCAGGTATCCGGAAAACCCACCGCATCAATAGATATATGAGCGCCACCACCGGTTGCCTCCTTGATGCTCGCAATTACATCAGCACTGCTTGTGGAGTTAATCACTAAATCCGCACCTGAGATTTTGGCAAGGTCCAATTTGTCTCTTGAGATATCAATTGCTACAACATTTGCACCCATCGCTTTGGCAATCATGATGGCAGAAAGGCCAACACCTCCGCAGCCGTGTACAGCAAGCCATTGCTCAGTTTTCACCGCGCCTTGATCAACAACAGCCCTGAATGCTGTCGCGAAACGACAGCCCAGGCTTGCTGCCGTGACGAAATCAACTTCTTCCGGTAGATGAACCAGGTTAGTGTCTGCATAGTCGACGGCTACAAATTGTGCGAAAGAGCCCCAATGCGTAAATCCAGGCTGAAACTGCCTGTCACAAACCTGATGATTTCCTGAATCACATTGTTCACAACGACCGCAACCACATACAAATGGAAGTGTGACGCGATCCCCAATATTCCATCTAGCGACTTCCGAGCCGATTGCTTCAACTACACCACTTAATTCATGTCCCGGCACATGCGGCAATTTGATGTCTGAGTCATGGCCCATCCAGCCATGCCAGTCGCTACGGCAAAGACCAGAAGCACGAACGGCGATAACGACTCCTGAAGGACCGGGGGTAGGGTCGGAAAAATTTTCTATGCTTATTTCGCCTTCAAATTCTGTGTAATAAGCTGCGCGCATAGATTGGATACTACCTGATTTATCACGTAGATCTTAAGTTGCAGAAAGCTTACCGGGTCGGGAATATTAGGTATACGACGCCAATATGCCCGGCGTTGACTTTCTTTCTATTTAGTAGGTATTGACACCTCACCAGCAACATCGCTGGATCGAATTCCGCCGCTACCATCCTTTAGTACCCTGAAATCGCCACCGATTCTTTCTGCCACGATTCTACCTGATGAATCGCGCTCTACGATGAAGTCTTGTGTCACATCCTGGAAGTGAATACTGCCTGAACTATCCTTCTTGACCAGGACAGTGCCGTTAATTCCTTTACCCTTGATGCTACCGGAGCTGTCAGAAACGATGGTTACGTCGCCTTCGATATCAATCAGGCTAATGCTGCCTGAAGAATCCTTGAGTCGAACTGCGCCCGCGACATTTTCAATCTTGATCGAGCCTGAACTGTCTTTAACGTTTAGTTCGCCAACTCCTTCAATGGTCATGCTTCCGGAACTGTCGGTCACATCCAGGCTCATCTGATTTGGCACATCCAGTTCCAGGTCAATGCGCGCATAGCGATCACCTGTAAAAGACCAGCCACCATCGATATCAGGAAGCTCGACTTCAATTTTGGCCACGTCACCACTTTGAGTTTCAATGCTCGACTCATCCAGCCACTCCTGTTTTGAAGCACAAGCGATGCCCTCGATGACAGCACTTTCCGAATCCGAGTCACCCTTAATCGTTAGTGTCCCTGCACCGGCAATAATCAATAGGGTCTCGGCATTTGATAAATCCAAATTCATCTGGATTTTTTTCTCAAACTTACAATCCTCGGCTTGCGTTACGAGCGGAAACAGAAGCAACGATGCAAAACCTGCAAGCAATACAAATAACTTTTTCACAGTAATTCTCCAAAATGATGGGCTTATCTTGATATAGACGATGCAAGAATGAAGCCAGTTACATTTTCATTTGAAATTCAGTGATTTAGCGAACAATTCAGAAGAATCGTGCATTCTACATCGAAATCAGGTGGTTAAAAGAGCCTAATTCTGGCAAATCTGGCATTTTTTTACATCCATAAGTCGTGCTAACTAGACAATATGACAAATAGACTTGACATGTGTAATTCCTGTCACTAACATATGTAAAAGAAACTTTACATTATGACAAGGAGAATAGACTTATGAACAATAATGTAACAGAGTCCAGTAACTGGACTGCTCAAAACAGGAAAAATACTGTTCGGCTTGCTTACTGGACGGCGGCCTGGACTGCCTCAATGGCGCTGGCAACTTTTGGCCCCATTTTCCTCTGGAACTTTGATTCAACACTTTCCATGATGGGTTTCTTGCTTAATCTGGGACTGGGTTTTGGCATGATTCACGCCAACAAAATTCATCTCAAAGGACTGGATGAAATGCAGCAGAAAATCCAGCTTGAAGGCATGGCCTTATCCCTGGGTGTCGGTCTGGTTTGTGGTTTGAGTTATTCATTACTGGATACGACCAATCTCATTTCTTTTGATGCTGAAATATCACATCTTGTAATTTTGATGGGTCTCACATATTTGACTGGTGTTCTTCTTGGTCAGAGGCGGTATCGATGAAGAATCGTCTGAAAGTTCTTCGAGCGGAACGCGACTGGACTCAGGCTCAATTGGCAGATGCATTGGAAGTGTCGCGACAAACGGTTAACGCCATCGAGACGGGTAAATTTGACCCAAGCTTGCCACTCGCTTTCAAAACGGCCCGCTTGTTTGAATTAGCCATCGAAGACGTTTTTCAGGAAGAGATGCTATCTTGATCCATAATATCGTTAATGAACCAGCCTGGGTTAAGGGCAAATAATGATGGCCATGAAGAGTGAATGAACTGATGACCACACGAAGAGAGACCCTCCAAATAGTCGCAACGGCAGCCGCATTGGCTGCGATCCCAGCCGTAGCCACTGCAAGAAAGTCTAATCTTTATGACCGCTCAGTTGTGATTGACGCGCTGTGTTTTGGCAAAGAATGGGACGATTCTGTTTTTGAAGGTCTCAAAGAGGCTGGTTACTCCGGTATTGTTGAAAGCCTGGACAGGGCGGATCTGCAAACCGCCATTGATGAACTCATCAAATGGCGTGCAAGATTTGTCGAGCACAGCGATAAGTTAATCCCAGCTCTTTCGGCTGCGGATTTCGAACGGGCAAAGAAAAGTGATCGAACTGCGGTTGTTATGAATTTCCAGAACGCAACCATGCTGGAAGGCGATGCAGATAATGTTGAAGCACTTCATGCTCTGGGAATGCGCTGTTTCCAACTTACCTACAATTATCGGAACTTGCTCGGGGATGGTTGTCTCGAACGTACTAACGCAGGCCTGTCCGAATTTGGCGTAGAGGTTGTCGAGCGAATGAACACGGTGGGAGTGATGGTCGATCTTTCTCATTGTGGGCCTCAAACTACGCTCGATGGTATTGAGTTCTCAGCCAAACCGGTGGCAATGACCCACACGATGTGCAAAGCAGTGCGAGAGCATCCACGGGCGAAAAGTGATGATGCCATCCGGGCCTGCGCTGAGAAAGGCGGCGTAACCGGAATCGCCGCACTTGGGTATTTTATTGGTACGGATCCAGGCGGTGAAACGACCATTGAGCACTATGCAGACCAGATTGAGCACGCCGTTTCAGTTGCAGGCCATGGGCACGTTGCATTGTCGACCGATTTTCCGCCTCAGGGTATTTCACCATGGGCGACGAAAGAGGAGTGGTACGAACCCAGGTTGACAGCATTCAAGCCAAGTTATGAAGTGCGCTGGCCACCCTGGATTCCTGAACTTGACACTCCCGACCGTTTTCGCAACCTATTGAGAGAACTCGAAGGCCGTGGCTGGAAAGACCGCAATCTGGAACTCCTGCTCGGCCAGAATTGGATTCGCCTATTTCGCGACACCATTGGCTAAGGAGTCCGATGAATCACTTTCACCATAACTGTACCAGTCCACTTTGCGTGTCAGGAACATCAAGCCTGCAATTGCAATGAGTAGTGACACCGAACCAAGTAACAACGAAAGATGTTCGGCACTGACAAGCGCATAAAGCAATTAAGCTATTAGAAATTGGATTGATACCCAATGGCCCGTAGTTGATCCAAAAATATGGTTTGGGATGGCGCATTGCTGACGATGGCAATGGAACCAATTGGATCGGCCACTCAGGTGGTTCGATCGGTGGCACTACTTCATTCTGGATACTGCCTGAAAGCGGTTTGGTGATAGCCGCTATCAGCAATTTGTCCGATTTTGATTTTGCAACAGTTTTGGTATCACTTTCCGAAGTGTTTTGAGTTCATACCTTATGGCACCCGCAATGGCTAAAATTACTGTGGCATAATTCTGCCTCTTAATTTTATCCAATTTTTAGGAGTTGATCGATGCTCAAGGCGCTCATTGTAGCCATTCTCGTAGCCTCATTAGCGATGGGCATTTTCTACGCTTTTTGGCCCCCTGTTCAGGGCGAAGCAGAGCCGGAGCACATGGATACGACTGGAGATTTGCTGGTAAAACCAGAATCGATGGCTACTGCAGAACATGAGCCATCTCGGCCAAGATCTGGTGTGCATCTTTCTTCATTGGACCTGGAAACCCGGGCGCAGGATGATTTTTATCAGTTTGCCAACGGTGGATGGTTGGATAACACCGAAATCCCGGAAATTTATTCGGGTTATACGGTTTATCACCAGGTTAATGAAGTGGCTGAAGTGGCCTTGAGAAAGATTATTGAAGATGCTGGTGCAAATCCTGGTGAAACTGGATCAGAGGCGCAAAAGATTGGTGATTACTTTGCAAGCTGGATGGATGAAGAAACCATCAACAGTCTTGGCATCAGCCCGATCCAGGTCGCCCTGGCCACAATTGCAGGAATAGAAGACACTGACCAATTGCTTGATGCGATGGGCCGCTTTTACCGTGGCGGCACTTCAATGCCATTTGGCTTTTATATTTATCCTGACCTCAAAGATTCAGAAAATTACGCTGCCTACTTTGGCCAGAGCGGCTTGACCATGCCGAATCGTGATTACTACCTTGAAAAAGACAATGAAAATTTTGCCAAAGCACGTGAGGCTTTACCGGCTTACATTCACGACTTGCTCGTGCTGGCGGGTTATAGCGATTCTCAAGCTGAGCATGGTGCTAACGCTGTTTACTCAATCGAAGAAAAAATTGCTGAGGTCCAGTGGGACTCGGTTCTTAACCGTGACCCTCAAAAGGCTTATAACCCGCACAACTGGGAAGAACTTGAAACACTTGCAGGAAATTTTAACTGGAAAAAACAGGCCGAAATTCAGGGAGTTGATAGTGAAGATAAGCTCATCATCCGGCAGCCATCTTACTTTGCAGCCCTGAATGATCTGATTGTTGATATTCCACTCACCGATTGGCTCGCTTATGTAACTTATCGCGTGATGGACGGCTCTGCATATCATCTTGATCAAGCCACAGCAGATATCCGATTTGCATACCGAAGCCGAATCCTGAGCGGTCAACAGGAAGAAAGGCCGAGATGGAAGCGTGGCATTAGTCTGGTTAATGGTTCGCTGGGTGAGACTGTCGGGAAACTGTATGTTCAGGATTATTTCCCGCCAGAGGCCAAGGCGAAAATGGTAGAGCTTGTTGAAAACGTGATCGAAACGCTTGACGAAAGCATCGATGATCTTGAATGGATGTCTTCTGAAACACAGGATCAGGCGCGAGTAAAACTATCCAAATTTACGGCTAAAATCGGCTATCCCGATGAATGGAGAGATTACTCCAGTCTGGAAATCTTTCGCGGGGACCATTTTGGCAATCGCCGCCGTGTAAACGAGTGGGATCATGCCCGTCAGGTAGCCAAACTGGGTGAGCCAATCGACCGCAATGAATGGGGTATGACGCCGCAAACTGTCAATGCCTATTATTCACCAGGAATGAATGAAATCGTTTTTCCCGCAGCGCGTCTGCAACCTCCCTTCTTCCAACTCAACGCAGATGATGCAATTAATTATGGTGCTGTAGGTGGTGTCATCGGCCATGAAATCAGTCATGGTTTTGATGACAAGGGCAGCCAGTTCAATGGTGACGGCAATCTGGTTAACTGGTGGACCGATGAAGATAGAAGCCTTTTTGAGGCGCGCACCAAGGTTCTGGTAGAACAATACAACCAGTTTTCCCCGGTTGAAGGCATGACAGTCAACGGCGAGTTGACTCTGGGTGAGAATATTGGCGATCTATCCGGTGTTGCGATGGCCTATCGGGCCTACATCAAAACCCTGAACGGTAAGGAGGCCCCGGTTATCGACGGATTCACAGGTCCGCAACGCTTCTTTATTGGCTATGCCATGTCACGCAAGGGTAAATATAAAGACGAAGCCACCATCAGCAGGCTTGCTTCTGATACTCATTCGCCGTTGGAATTTCGAGTGAACGGAGTATATCGAAACATTGATGCCTTCCACGATGCCTTCGACACCAAAGAGGGTGATGGTATGTGGCTGGCACCTGAGGACCGGGTAAAGATTTGGTAGCTGCCTGCCAGTTCATTTATTGACTGGCATTGATCAATTGAGGTCTTCGATAACGACTCGTTCATTGGCATCGATTTTGATGCGATAGCGTTTTCCGTTACTGCAGGTCACCAGGTAATCATTTTCACCCTGGCTACTTATCGCACTAATTTCATCACAGGATTTGCCTTTAAGGGCAAGCACCGACTTGAGGTCTTTTCTCACCTCTTCATCATGTACCTGTGCGCTCACTGAAACCGGAAAGCCGGCGCCCAATCCTAGAATCAGGGCCAGGACTATGTATATGAGTTTCGTTCTCATCATTAAGGTCCTTTAATAGTAGTAAATTGAGTAGGGTCTGCCAAAGTTGTCCACAGCGCGGGGCGGGCCTGCACGATCTGGCGATGTAATTGCGGATCATCATCCTGCAGTAAAAGCATTAACTTCATCACCAATAAATTAAAGTGTTCTTCCAGTTGCACAAGACTGTATGTGCTTTTGGCGTTGTGATAATCCTCAAGTTCATCCAACAGGTCTTCGACCTGCGATTTGAGTTCAAGCTTCGTAAATAAGCCGATTGCTTTGGTTTTGCGAAGTCCGGTTTCGAGTGTTTCCATGTCCAGAGTTGGCTCTGCTGTAGCAGGTATCAGCACTGGTGAATTTTCAGGCGGTGGCTCCTCAGTTTCTGGCGTTTCAGGAATTATGGCCGGAACTGCAGTTGGAGCCGTAGGAGGTGCTGGCTCAGGTTGAATAGTCTGCTCAGGCTCAGGGGTTGGCACTGAAGCAAGAACCAACTCAGGCTCAGGAACTGCCACTGGTACCAATGCCGGCACCGGTGCCAGAATTACTTCTTCTGTAACCGCAACTTCTTCTTCTGCTGAAGGCAAGGAGTTCTCAACAGCGGGTTCTGCAGGAATATCTGGTTTGCTGGACTGTTCCGTCCCTATTGGGGCAGGTTCAGGATCATTCACAGACGGTGAAGAAAGCTCAATAATTTCGACTTCGGATGGTTCAACTCCTGATTGTTTGGTCGGTTGGCTGCTGCAGGCAGCAACCAATACAATGGAAAGACAAGCCAGAGCTGGCAAACTTCGAAATGTCGTTTTGTTAACTTTCTTTACCATTTGGCCCTCGCAGGGGAGACCCTGATTACTTTAGATGTCTAGTTTAACTCTTGAAAGATGACATTTCGCTGAATGATTGATAAACCGATAGATCGAAAAAGGTGGAAATACCACCTGGAATAAAGAATTGGGATAAATCATTCTGATTGTCAGAGGGTCAATCAGATTTTACTGCGGTGCCCATCACCTTTATTTTGGCGCCATACGGTAAGGCGCTAACCTGGTAAACAGTACGTGCAGGTCTTTTGTAAATAGGAAACAGTTCTGAAAATAAAGCGTTAACCTCTTCCAAACCACTGATGTCCGCAAATGCAATATCGACAAAAACCAGGTCTTTCTTAGAAAATCCGGCTGCTTTGAGAGAAGAAAAGAAATTTTGAAATGCCAATGTCGATTCATCCTTTAAGGAGCCTGGCTGGTAATCCCCTTGCTCATTGACTGAAAGCTGACCACTGACGAAACACATGTTATTTGCAACCACGGCGTGACTGATCCGGTTAAATGAGTATGCGTGCTCGATCCGGGCTATTTTAACCTCATACCATTGGTACCATTTCTTTTTTCCTAATGCCTGAACTGGCAAATGATCAGCATGTATTTTCAAGTTATGAATCGCTTTTAGACTTTCCCAATAGGAAATATTGAAGCTGTGATTTCCGCCAGTGCACAGGTCGTCATAACCCAAAAAGCCTGGTTGTTCGCGGGCGATGTTCAACAGGTGGTCACCCATCTTTCTGTATTGTTCAACATCAATACCAGTCATTTCAGCATAGAAAGTCACGGCATAGTAAGGAGGCTCGGGGGCGTTTTTAAAGATCAGAGGCATTATGCGATACTCGTTTCAAGTTCAGGTGAAGCCAATGCTATGGCTCTGGAGATGTGATTGACCACTGTAATTTTTGTCCGGGCAGGATGTGCTGAACACGCTGGTCACGTTTCACGGCTTCATTTCCCACAGGTCTGTGCCTACCGCATCAATGAATACAGTCGTGTCGCCTGACACCAGTTTGATACCTGCCCAGGTCAAACGCTCTATTGATAATTCGCCTGCCTGTGCGACCAGAGAAAAACTGGACATTATTGACGCAACTATATAAATTTGCAGGAAATTTCTATTCAAATCCTTTATGTTCATCATGTCACGTAATCTGCAGTCAGCCAGAGGCTTGCCCAGTTGCAATCCCGTCTCGGAATCAAGCTTGGCGTAAACAATTACAGGCAGAATATACCCTTGAAAGTACTTAAGATTAATGTTGGGCAAGCTCAGGAACTCATAGTCTTAAATTGGGTGTCCGAACCGGAAATGTGGAATTTCTCAGGCTTTTCTGGGACAAGGGGAAGCTGGGTTACTATCTAAGGGTCGAGAAAGAAGGCGCTTTATAAAAAGGCGATGGGTTTGAATTAATTGACCCGCCGGAACATCGAAATTCCTTTCGGTCGCTTTGGGAATCGGTTGTTCAAAATGATATACCCTCGGCTGAAAAAGCTTTAAAAGTACTTCAGCATCTGAATAGAGGAAGGGTCAAACGGCTGGCCCGTATATGCAAATAGTGCAGTAATTTCAAAAGCGAGCGGAGCACATTAATTGTGCGCCAGGCAATTTAGTTATTGGAATCCAGCTCCTGCCAGCGGGCAAATATCGTTTCCATCTGAGATTGTGTTTCTGCAAGCTCACTGGTAAGACGTTGAACTTGCTCAAAATCACTCTCATAAAATCCCGGCGTTGCCATCTGTGCCTCTAGCTCAGCTTGTCTTTGTTCCAGTTTTTCGATCTTTGCGGGCAAGCTTCCCAGTTCACGTCGCTCATCGTGGGTAAGCCCGGATTTTTTATCTATTGAGGGCAGGCTTTTCGAATCCACACTCTTTTTGTTAGGCGCTTTTTCCGGCTTTACGTCACCGATCGGCAACAAACTTCCACCTTGCGCTTCCCAATCGCTAAAACCACCTACATGCTCTGAAACTCCGCCCTGGCCATCCATCACGATCAAACTGGTTACAACGTTATCCATGAACTCCCGGTCATGGCTGACCAGGATCACGGTGCCTTCAAAATTCAGCAGGATTTCTTCCAGTAATTCCAGCGTTTCAATATCCAGATCGTTGGTAGGCTCATCCAATACCAGCATGTTCGCCGGTTTACTGAAAAGCCGGGCGAGAATGGCGCGGTTCTGTTCTCCTCCTGAAAGGGCTTTGACAGGTATGCGAACCCGATCGGGACTGAATAGAAAGTCTCCAAGGTAAGAAATTGCGTGACGGCGCCGGCCGTCGATTTCGATAAACTCCTGGCCGCCGCAGACGTTATCAATCAGAGTTTTTTCCGGGTCAAGATGTTCGCGCAGTTGATCTGAATAAGCGATTTCCAACTTTGTACCAAGAGTGACGGTGCCGGAACTCGGCTGCAATTTGCCCAACAGTATTTTTACCAGTGTCGATTTACCCGATCCATTGGCCCCAACTAACCCAATTCGGTCACCGCGTTGAATAATAGTTGAGAAGTCATCGATTACCTGCACACCATCAAAGGCATGACCGATATGCTCCAGTTCCGCAACAATTTTGCCCGATCTGGAAGCATCATCTACAGAAAAACCGGCAATGCCCATGCGTTCGCGACGTGCCATGCGTTCTTCACGCATAGACTCCAGCGCACGGACCCGTCCTTCGTTACGGGTGCGTCTTGCTTTGATTCCCTGACGAATCCAGACTTCTTCCTGAGCCAGTTTCTTGTCAAATTGCTTGTTGGCTTCTTCCTCGGCTTTTAACTGCTGGTCGATGTGACGAAGAAAGCCCTGGTAATTGCCTTGCCAAAGCGTGAGCTTGCCCCGATCCAACTCCGCCATCCAGTTGGCAACATTCTGCAGGAAACGCCGGTCATGGGTTATCAGTATTAAGGCACCCTGATAGTTTCTTAGTTGTTCTTCAAGCCAAAGAATGGCGGGGATATCGAGGTGGTTAGTTGGCTCATCAAGCAACAAAATATCGGGCTTGCTGACAAGTGCCTTGGCCAACGCTACCCGGCGGCGCCAGCCTCCGGACAATTCCGACATGTTGGCATCGCCCGGAAGTTGAAGTTGACTGATGGTAGTTTCAACGCGAGTTTGCAATCGCCATCCATCAACTGCTTCCAGCGCATGTTGAACACGAGCCAGGGCATTCATATCCATGTCTTCTTCGGCCTGTAGCAAGTGATGATACTCAGCCAGTAACTGTCCTGTCTCCGCCAGTCCGGATGCAACTACGTCGTAAACCGTCTGTTCATCTGCTTCAGGCAGAGTCTGTTGTAACCACGCAATCCTCGTGCCCGGCCTGATCCAGCGATCACCAGTGTCTGGTAAAATCTCTTCAATCAGGACTTTTAGCAATGTGGTTTTGCCTGCGCCATTGCGGCCCAACAAGCCAATTTTATTCCCCTTGGAAATGCCCAGATTGAGGCCATCCAGAAGAACCAGGGGACCATAGTGCACAGCAACATTGTCGAGACGTAACAGAGGCATTTAGAATACGATTATCAGGAATGGGAGCGCATTCTACGTGAATGCCCCACAAAGTGCTTTAAAAGGAAAAATAAGCTATGCCATCTTTCGATGTTGTATCAGAAGTTGATCACCATGAATTAAGCAATGCGGTCGATCAGGCCAGCCGTGAAGTGACTACCCGCTTCGATTTCAAGGGCACCGGATCGAACTTTGAATTAAAGGGCCAGTTGATCACCATGAACACAGAATCTGAATTTCAACTGGAACAAATGTACGATATTCTGTGCAATAAGCTGGTTAAACGCGGTATAGATATCGTGTGTTTGCAAAAAGATGACCCGGTCATTCAAGCCCGAACTGCAGTCCAGATAATTACAGTACGCGAAGGCATCGACAGCGCAGATTCCAAAAAAATGGTCAAAATGGTCAAAGAGCGAAAAATGAAAGTACAAACTGCAATTCAGGGTGACCAACTTCGTGTGACGGGGAAAAAGCGCGATGACCTTCAGACGGCAATTGCATTGTTCAAATCGGAAAAATTCGAACTACCCCTGCAATTTCGGAATTTCAGGGATTAGACAGCAAGCCCTGCAGCAAAACCGGACGACCAGGCCCACTGGAAGTTGAAACCGCCCAGATCACCGGTCACATCGACCGCTTCGCCAATGAAGAACAGCCCCGGTGTACCTGACTCCATGGTCTTGGATGACAAGTCATGAGTATCGACTCCGCCTAAAGTTACCTCAGCGGTACGATACCCTTCAGTCCCGGCAGGCTTGAGTGACCAGCTGTTTAAGAACCTGCCGGTAGCTTCAAGTCGCGCGTCCGGCCACTCAGCGATGGGAGTATCTGCAAGTCCAGACCAACGTTGTTGCTCAAGTTCTATCACCAGTTTTCGTGGCAGCGATTGATCCAGAAGACTTCTGAGCAATGATTTTGGATGCTTGTGCTTCCAGCTCTTTAATATCTCTGTTGCGTTCTCCCCAGGCATTAAATCAACAGAAATTGATTCACCTGGCATCCAGTAATTTGACAACAACAGGGCGGCCGGTCCGCTCAGCCCACGATGGGTAAATAGTATGTCTTCACGGAATGAGTTCCGCTCATTAAACACGCATACAGGCGTTGAAACACCTGCTAAACGCTCATTCACTTCGTGCATTGAATCGGTAAAAGTGAATGGCACCAGGCCCGCCCGGGTAGGTACTTTTCGTAATCCAAAGCTTTCAGCCAGATCATAGGCTATTCCAGATCCGCCAAGGCTCGGAATGGACAAGGCACCCGCTGCAATTACCAGAGTTTCAGCTGAGAAACTGCCATGACTGGTTTTAAGGTGAAAGCCTCCACCTGCTGCAATACTGCGATCAGACCTCCTGATATCTGTTGAAGCCTCTGACCATGATGCATCGGAGTGAAAAACAGCCTGTGTATCGCAATTCATATTGATATTTACACCGGAGTCGACGCACTCAGCAAGTAACATCGCGACAATTAATTTTGCAGATTCTTTACAGAACAACTGACCACTTAAACCGTTGGTCGTTTCTTTTTCAAAGTACTCAATACCGTGTTGCTCAACCCACTCGATAAAATCCCATTGCGTATAACGCTTGAGCGCGGATTTGCAAAAATGTGGATTAGTTGAAATATAACGATCAGGTGCGATGTGCATATTGGTGAAATTGCAGCGACCGCCGCCCGACATGAGGATTTTTTTGCCGATCTTGTTAGAGCGCTCGAGCACCACGACGTGCTTTCCACGTCTTGCGGCAGTTATGGCGCACATCAATCCGGCAGCACCTGCACCAATCACGATAAGGTCTGGATTTTTCATTATTGACTGATCCCGTACTTATTTGGTGCGGGATTCTGCCTTCTTTTTGCCTTTCTTGTTCAGCTTCAGATTTTTATGTCTTTGTTTGTGCGGATTCTTGTTAGGTGTTTTATTTGGTGGTCTGGCTTTGGGCTCTTCCTTTTTTACCGGTTCTTCACCCATTCTGGAAATATCCAGCCGGTTTCCACACACGCGGACTTTTTTGAGATCCTGAAATATATCATTAGGAATGCCGGAAGGCAGGTCAACCAGGCTGTATTGGTCGTGAATATCAATGTGACCAATATGTTGACCGTCAAGACCAGCTTCATTAGTGATCGCGCCGACAATATTGCCCGGTTTTACACCATGCAGATGTCCCACTTCAATTCTGAAACGCTCCATGCCCTCATCGGATTTTGCTTTTGCTTTGCGCCGGGGTGGTTCGCTGCCGTCATTTCGATCATTCCGTTCTTTTTGTACGCTGTGATTTTCACGGGTCTTCTCATCGTGTCGGCCCCGGTTGGCTGGACGATCCCTGTGATCATTCGGATTCCTCTCCCGCCTGGGCTGTCTGTCCACCTCAGGTTTCATCAGCAAAGGCTGATCTCCGATGGCGAGTTTTGCCAGTGCTGCAGCGATTTCTAATGCTGGGACATCGTGCTCCTGTTGATACTGCTCGATCAGGCTTTGTACAAAATCCAGCTTGCCTGCTGCCAAAGTGTCACTGATGCCCTGTTTGAATTTTGCGATTCTCTTGTTGTTCACGACTTCAGTGGAGGGCAGTGCAAGCTGTTCTAATTTTTGCCGGGTTGCATTCTCAATAGCACCCAGCATTCGTCGTTCGCGTGGCGCGACGAATAAAATTGCATCGCCTGTTCTACCCGCTCGGCCGGTTCTACCGATACGGTGAATATAGGCTTCAGTATCGGAAGGAATATCATAGTTAATAACCAGGCTAATGCGATCTACATCCAGGCCCCGCGCCGCGACGTCGGTTGCGACCAGGATATCCAGAGTGCCCTTTTTGAGGCGGCTAATCATTTGCTCGCGTTGCTTTTGTGCCATATCGCCGTTAATTGCAGCCGCTGAGTAGCCTCTCGCTTCGAGGCGTTCTGCCAGTTCCACAGTTGCTATTTTAGTGCGTACAAACATCAGTACTGCGTCAAATGGTTCAACTTCCAGGATGCGGGTAAGCGCATCAAGCTTATGCATTCCACTCACCAGCCAGTAACGTTGCCGTATACCTTCGGCTGTAGCTGTTGATGTCTTTATGGCAATTTCTTGAGGGTCCCTTAAATGTTTGCGTGCAATTCTTTGAATTTCCGGCGGCATGGTGGCCGAAAACAGAGCCATTTGTCGGTCGTTTGGTATTTGTTCGAGCACCCACATCACGTCATCAATGAAACCCATTCGAAGCATCTCATCCGCTTCATCAAGCACCAGAGCCTGCAGGCCATCAAGCCTTAATGTTCCCTTGCGCATATGGTCCATAACCCGACCAGGAGTGCCGACTACTACGTGTACTCCACGTCTTAACTGCCTTAACTGCCCTGAGTAATCCTGACCACCATAGATTGGTAAAACGTGAAACCCCTTCATATGGGAGGCATATCGCTGGAACGCTTCTGCTACCTGGATTGCCAGTTCACGGGTTGGTGTGAGCACCATGACCTGTACATTGGTTTGTTGCAGGTTTATCCGTGCCAGTAAGGGCAACGCAAATGCAGCCGTTTTGCCGGTACCTGTTGGCGCATGACCCAATAAATCCAGGCCCATTAACAGTTGTGGAATGGCCTGCGCCTGAATCGGGGTGGGCGTTTCGTAGCCAACTTCATCGAGTGCGCTGATCAGCGGCTCGGGAAGATTAAGCTCGCGAAAGGCAGGTAGAGAAGGATGAATATCAGACATTAAAAGTTCCTGGTAAAAACATATACAGTCACGGCGCGACCGGGCGCGCAGTATAATGCCCCTCGCAATGAATTAGCCAGCAATCTAATCCTCAGGAAGGTAATGAATTCAAAACAAATTTGGGCACAAGCCAATGTCTGCTGATGGTTTTTCCAGTCTGTTTATTTCAAAAACCCAGGTAGCTAATCTACACGATCTGGGTTATTCGAAGATGACAGCGATTCAGGCAATGAGTTTGCCACATATTTTGAAGGGCAAGGACCTGATTGCCAGAGCAAAAACAGGTAGCGGTAAAACTGCTGCTTTTGGGATAGGAATTCTGGAACAGATAAATCCCCGGTTTTTTGGTGTGCAGGCTTTGATTCTTTGCCCGACCAGAGAACTGGCTGATCAGGTGAGCAAGGAATTGCGACGCCTGGCGCGCAGTATCCCCAATATCAAGTTGGTGTCACTGTGTGGCGGTAAACCATTTGGGCCACAGAAGGCATCGCTGGAAAACGGAGCCCATATTGTCGTCGGAACGCCTGGTCGAATTCATGACCACTTAAGTCGCAAAACTTTAGTCCTCGAGGGGCTTATAACCCTGGTACTGGATGAAGCTGACAGAATGTTGGATATGGGTTTTGCAGATGTGATGTCGGTGATTATTGCGAAAACCCCGAAATCACGACAAACACTTTTGTTTTCAGCTACATATCCGGAAGAAATAAGAAAGATCAGTCGTACAATTCAAAACGATCCAATCACTGTCACGGTTGAGGAAACCCATAAGGCCGGCGTCATTGACCAATTGTTTTACGAGATCAAGAAACACGAGCGTAACGAAACGCTGTGGGCTTTGTTGGCGCATTACAAACCTGAATCGACGCTGGTGTTTTGCCATACAAAAAAACAATGCGACGAAGTTGCATCATTTCTTAAAGGTAGAAGGGTTGATGCGCTCGCGATTCATGGTGATCTGGAACAAAAAGAACGTGACCAGGTGCTGGTGCAATTCGCCAATCATTCCTGCTCAGTGCTGGTAGCCACCGATGTCGCAGCTCGTGGGCTCGATATCAAGTCTTTGGCTGCGGTTATCAATTTCGAGCTACCGCATGACCCGGAAATTTATGTGCACCGTATTGGTCGCACGGGTCGGGCAGGGGAAACGGGCATTGCGCTGAGTATGTTCACTGAGGCGGAACAATTTCGCACCAGAGCGATTGAAGCTTATCTTTCGACACCCTGCATTATGGATGTCCCGGCATCACTGGATCGCGAGTCCGGTTTTACCTTGAAAGCGTCAATGGTGACAATTCAAATCGATGCCGGGCGTAAACATAAGATACGGCCTGGTGATATTTTGGGGGCGCTTACCGGTGAGGCCGGCTTGCCTGGATCCCAAATAGGTAAAATCGATATTTTTGAAATGATGAGTTACTTTGCACTGGAACAGGGTGCAGTGCGACAGGCGCTCAGTTACTTGGCTAATGGTAAAATTAAAGGCCGCAATGTTCGTGCGCGCCAGCTTGGAAAAAAGGGAAAACATGACCAATAACGATATTCTGAGACGAATCCGATATACCCTGGATATGGGTGACGACAAGGTAATTGACGTATTTTCACAAGGTGACCTTGAAGTCACTCGTGCGCAGATCAGTGACTGGCTAAAAAAGGAAGAAGACCCGGATTACAGGAAATGCACGGACCCGGTTTTTGCTGCTTTTCTCAATGGCCTGATTAATGACAAGCGTGGAAAAAAAGAGGGGCCGCCACGACCAACAGAGCAGAAATTGGACAACAACCTGATCCTGACCAAACTGAAGATTGCCCTGAATTTACAAGCAGATGAGCTCGTTGATGTGATGAAATCTGGTGGTTTGAGTCTGAGCAAACATGA
Source organism: Rhodothermales bacterium (assembly GCA_047614505.1). GTDB lineage: Bacteria > Pseudomonadota > Gammaproteobacteria > Xanthomonadales > SZUA-36 > JABDJL01. The sequence goes on from JBLHGQ010000001.1 coordinate 123,050, forward strand.
ACTGAGCGCATTTTTTCGAAAAGCCGGACACAAACATTATCGCGAGTGCAAAGACCAGAGTTTGAGAAGCTTTTTAAAAGGAATACAAAAAAAGTACCGCGACACTTAGAACAGAAACTGAACCGTTCGGAACTACCTGATGCCACATGCTTGTCGTATCCGAATTGATTAAGTCATTCACCATTCGGCTTATTTAGACTTCCCATTAACGTTCTCATGGCCCCAAAACGATTGGCATGTCCCACAATGGCATCTTAATCAAGAATACACGGGAAAGTCATGAATCATATGAAGCTAATTTTGGTAATGCTGCTGCTGGTTGGATTTACTACACAGAAGGGCCTTGCAGAGGAATTACCGATGAATCCCGACCTGTTTGGTGAAAATGCCAGGTTGCCTTGAAGGCCCAATGGAGCAGTTCGGTCGTCATCTGGGCCAGTGGAAAATCGAGGATTCTGAATACCAGAAAGAGGATGGAAGCTGGAAAGACGGTGTCGGGGCGCAGTGGGATTTTGTGTGCCTGGGTAACGGGGCAGCGATTCAGGATTTCTGGATGCCCAATGATGGTGGCACAGGCACCAATCTTCTCACCTGGAACAAAGAAACGGAATCCTGGGATATTGCCTGGACCATAACTGGTTTGTCCGGCTTTGCCCATATTGGGGCTCAAGAAGCAGATGATGGAAGTATCGTGATGAGTTACAAATCACCCATTCCTACGCCGCCAAGAAGAATCACATTCTTCCCTCCCGAAACCAATAGCTGGAACTGGAAATTGGAGATCAGCCTGGATGAAGGTGAGAACTGGGTGGAGGTTTACCGTATTAAAGCCACCCGGCTTTTTGAGCGTCTTCACAATCCGCTGCTCCACCACCACCAGCACACTGTGAAAATCACGACAGATTTTCTGACTGGGATTTTTGGGTCGGCGAGTGGAATGTATATAGCAATGATGAAGCGCGAACTTTTCAAGGAACAAATTCCGTCACAGCACACTATCACCATTGTCTGATTAAAGAGGATTGGGTTTCTGCGGGTGGAAGTGGCGGGTTTTCAATTAATTATTTTAATCCGAATAAGGATGAGTGGCGGCAAACCTGGGTGGCAAATGGTTATTCAATTGATTACACAGGCGGTTTGAATGATGCAGGTGCAATGGTTCTCGTTGGTGAGATTTATAATTATGCGAAGGGTGTAACACAGAAAATGCGCGGTATTTGGACCCCAGAGGAAAATGGCGACGTCATTCAGCGCTTTGATACTTTCAATGCCGAATCAAATGAGTGGCAAGTCTGGTTTGAAGGGCGCTACGTCAGGAAAGAAAACGACACAAACCCTCCCGCTGTCGAGTAGAATTTGGCTAAGCAGTATCGAAGAAAGGGCTCCGACCAGAGGATATAAATGCAAACACTGGATAGAAAGTTCCGTTTTGACTCAATTGACCAGCTTCGCGGCCTGGTTATCGTGTTAATGGCCCTGGATCATGTCCGTGACTTCTGGACACCGTTTGCCTTTCAGCCTGAAAATCTGGAGCTCACCTCACCTGAGCTCTTTTTTACCCGCTGGGTTACGCACTTTTGTGCACCTGTTTTTATCTTCCTTACCGGCATGAGCGCGTTCCTGTTCGAGAACAAGGGCAATAGCAAAGCGACGGTACGAAATTTCCTGATAACGCGCGGTATCTGGCTTGTTTTTATCGAATTCACAGTGGTGAATCTATCCTGGAAATTTAGTTTCGCACCATGGGGTTTTGGCCAGGTGATTTGGGCAATTGGTGTCAGCATGCTGGCGCTTTCTGCATTAATTTACCTCCCAAAGAAGATTGTTTTTGCCATTGGGGTGGCAATGATTGCGGGGCATAACCTGCTTGATCCTATACAGGCTGAGAGCTTTGGTTCATCCGCCTGGATTTGGAATATGTTGCATCAGCCAGGAATGGTACAACTGTTCGATGGTGGATTCGGGCTCTTTTTTGCCTATCCACTGATTCCCTGGATCGGCGTGATGGCCGTTGGTTATGCATCTGCACCTTGGTTTTTCAGTAATCCTCAGGAGTTCTCAAGTAAGGCCATCAAGACTGGCCTGATATTGAGTGTTGCCTTTGTTCTAATCAGGTACACCAATTGGTATGGCGACCCCGAGGTATGGACGTCTCAAGCGAGAGGAAGCATTTACACTTTTATTTCATTCTTGAATTTGCAGAAATATCCGCCATCTTTGCTATATCTGTTGATGACATTGGGGCCTGCGTTGATGTTATTGGGTTATCTGCAAAAGGCCAATCTTGCATTGGCTGCTCCATTTACCCTGTTTGGCCGCGTTCCGTTCTTCTTCTATGTGATTCATGTTGCATTTCTTCATGCAGTGGCCATGGTTTATTTTGGACTCACAATCGGGTCATATGGTGCAAATTGGCAAATGCAGGGGCCTGGTGCACACCCTGCTGCTTATGAGCCCAGCTTGTTACGCGGTTATATTGCGTGGGTACTTATTAGTATTGTGATGTATTACGCCTGTCGCTGGTTTGCCGGTGTTAAGCAACGTCACGATCACTGGGTACTGAAATACCTCTGAATACTTAAGGGATAGACATTATGAAAATTTTTATTAAGCTCACCGTCGGGCTGACGCTGCTTTGTCTCGCTACCGGGAACCTGGTTGCTGCCTCAGATGAGAAGATTCTTCCGTACCCGATTCATCAACATCGACTTGATAACGGCTTAAACGTTGTCACCGTGCCTTTCGACTCACCCGGCCTGGCCGCCTTCTACATCATTACCCGGGTCGGAGCGCGCAACGAGGTTGAACCGGGTGTGACCGGCTTTGCGCATTTTTTTGAACATATGATGTTCCGGGGTACAGATAAGTATTCAAAAGCTGAATACAGTGAGGCGCTTAAGTCAACGGGTGCTGCCGCCAATGCCAACACCTCTCAGGATCGGACCGAGTACCATATGACCGGTAATGCGGCAAAGCTGGACCTGATGTTTGAACTCGAAGCTGACAGGTTTATGAACCTGAACTATTCAGAGCATGACTTCAAAACCGAGGCGGGCGCTGTAAAAGGCGAATACACCAAGAATTTCGCCAGCCCTTATAGCCAGATCCGGGAAAAACAATCCGAAACTGCCTTTACCACCCACACCTATTCCCATACGACCATGGGATATTTTAAAGATATCGTCGATATGCCTAACCAGTTTGAGTATTCGAAGAAATTTTTCGACCGCTATTACCGGCCGGAATACAACACCATTCTGGTCGTTGGAGATGTCACTCCCGAGCAGGTGAATGTATTGTCTGAGAAATATTTTGGACACTGGGAAAGTGGTAGCTATGAATCTGTCGTACCAGTAGAGCCTGAGCAAAACGAAACCCGCTATACGCATTTGCAGGACAACAGCATTCCAGCTTACTTGAGCATGAGTTACAAAGGGCCCGCATTCAGCGATTCTGACATCGACATGCCTGCGCTTGATGTGTTGTCTTCAATTGTATTTTCGAATACTTCGGATCTGTTCAAACAACTGGTGTTGGAAGAACAAAAGGTTCGCTTTTTGGGTGGAGGCGCCCAGGACAGCAGGGACCCAAATCTGTTCACGATTCAGGTATCAATGGTTGAAAAGGACGATATGGCATATGTAATGGAAGAAATCGAGAAAGCCATCGCCAAGGTACAAGTCGAAGATGTTGACGAAGAATTGTTACAACGCACCAAATCCAACCTCAAGTATGGCTTCGCCATGGGCATGGACACGCCGGATGCGATCGCAGGTTCCTTGAGTCACTACATTCAGTTAACCGGTGATCCCGAGTCCCTGAACCGGCTTTACTCCTTATACGACAAAGTAACGCTCGAAGATATCAAGATGGTTGCCAATAAATACTTCAAGCCGGAGCACCTGACCATTGCAACCATATCCGATGATGAACAGGGAGCATTGAAATGAGACGTTCTTCAAAAACCTCCCTGAAATTATTTACTTTAATTACAGCGGTAGCGCTGGTAATGCCGGCAATGGCGATGGATGTTACCGAGTTGAAACTGGAAAACTCCAATAAAATGGTTTTCAAAGTCCGCTTTGATAACGGATCAATCGCTGATCCTGATGACAAGAAAGGACTTACTGCAGCTACCGCCTCTTTGATGGGGCAGGGTGGTGCCGGCAGTATGGGTTATGCGGAAATTCAGGATAAATTGCACCCATGGGCGGCAAATTATTTTGTTAGTGTCGACAAGCAAGTCACCACATTTACATTTCAGGTCCCATTGGCTTTTGTTGACGAGTTCTATCCCATAGTAAGAGATGTAATCCTCTCGCCAAATTTCGCGGACCGGGATTTCAGCCGAACGCTCAAACAGCAACAAAATTATGTCGATCAGACTGTACGTGCCTCATCGGATGAGGACTACAGCAAATTTGCACTTGAGCATCAGTTGTTTCGCGGTGGCAATATGGAGCACCTGGTGCAGGGAACATCAGCATCGGTAAAAAGCTTCACGCTGGATGATATCAAAGCGCATTATCAAAGGGCGTTCACCAGACAGAATGTTTCAATCGGAATCGCCGGTAATTTTAGCGATGCACTTTTGAAACAATTCAAAGCTGATGTGAGCCAGTTGCCGGATTCGGCTTTTGTTCCACTGATACCATCAAAAGCAAGAGTTGCTTCGGGTATTGAAGTGGAAATTATTTCCAAGCAGGGTGCATTCGGTTCCGCCATATTTACCGGCGCCCCATTGGCGATTACCCGGGCAGATGATGAATTTGTTGCATTGATGATTGCCAATTCCTGGATGGGTGAGCATCGAAAGTCCTACTCCCGTTTGTATCAGAAAATCCGCGAAACACGGTCGATGAACTATGGGGATTACTCCTACATTGAGTGGTACAGTCAGGGTGGCAGTTTCCAACTTCCCCCATCCGGCGTTCCGCGGTCGTCAAACTACTGGTCTATCTGGATTCGGCCGGTACAAATCGCCAATCAATTGAAGGAACAATATGCCGAGTTGGCGGATATCAGTATCGGTCATGCTCACTTTGCCCTTCGAATGGCGATTCGTGAATTTGACCTTTTGATTGAAAAAGGCATGACGCAGGAGAGTTTTGAGGCAACTAAAACATTTTTGCGCAGCTACTCAAAATTATATGCACAAAGCCCGGCACAACAACTGGGTTGGCTAATGGATTCAAAATTTCATGGCCGAACGGACTACCTTGCTGAACTTGATTCACTGCTGGAGGCTGCAACGCTGGAGGAAGTGAACGTAGCACTGCGCAAACATTGGCAGACACAAAATATGTTCGTCACCATTGTGACCGATGAAAGTGAAGCGATGGCATTGGCAGGTAGTCTGATCAGCAATACGCCTTCTCCGATGAGCTATTCAGACCTGGTTAAATCGGGATTGCCGGCTGATGTGCTGGCCGAAGATGATGCCGTTGCCGTTTATCCTTTGAACGTCAAGAAAGTTACGATAGTGGAATCTGAAGACACTTTTAAGTAAGACCAAAGCGAAATTGCCAGTAGAACAACGGGCCGGTTACAGGAAATGTAGCTGGCCCTTTTTATCGATCAAAGAAGAGTTACGGTCAAAGAAGAGCTTGGGTCAAACCAAGAAGTTGGCCAATTTGCTTACTATCGATCGCAGCGAGATAGCTATCTGTAAAGTGCCTGAAGCTTTCTGAAGCCTCTGCAAAGATTTGTTGTCCAGTACTGGAGAGTTTAACCAGGCTCACCCGTGCATCACGAGGATTGACCTCCTTTTCAACCAGATGGATTTTCTCCATGGGGTTAAGTAAGCGGGTTACGCCAGATGCGGTTAAACCAATGCTTTCAGCCAGGTCTATTCGGCGCATGGTTTTATTTGGAGCGCTATCAAGATGATGCATAACCATGAATTCGGTAAAACTGATTCCATGCATGTTGAGATGGTGGTCACTGCGCTTCTGTGTTCTGGCCATCAGAGTAGATAGCGACACAACAAGTTGCATTGCGGGAGTAGATAGAGTCATTGTGATATCCTTGATCAATACTTGATAAAACAAGTATCAATCAAGTAATTGACCATGTCAACAAACGGATCAATAAACAGGTACTCACTTTTCGATAATTTTCGAGGTATCCTAAGTCTGTGAGTAAAAGAAGCGACAAAAAACAGCGGCGCCTGATGTTTTTGATCAAGGTTTTTGTGTTGACCCTGATTACCGGAATCACAATTGCCAGTGCAGAACTCAATCGGCAACCAGCAAACAAAGAACCAGCCCAAAATCCGCTGACTATTATTGAAGCTCGCAAGGCGTTTGGACGCATAAAACTCCATCAAAAACGCAAAGGCGGAACCTTTACAAATCGATTGCTGCACGGTGACAGCGAATTCTTCTTTGCTGAGGTTGAAGGAAGAAAAAGCGGTGTTAATGCGTTTTTGTTGCAGCATGCTGCTCAGCTCGGTCTGACATCTGAAATCAGTACTTCCTTGCAAAGCGCTATATCTGAAGGCGCCTGGCAATCTTTTCAAAAAATTAAGTTCCGTGGTACTCAAAAAGGCACACGGTCAACCTGGCGATCTATCGGACCGGAAACGGTTACAAACGGAGGCTTTCTGGAACCCAAAAACATTAGTGGCAGGGTAACTGATCTCGCAACCGGTATTAGTTGTGATGAAAGCGATTGTCGCCTTTATGCCGGAACTGCCGGCGGCGGATTATGGCGAACAGACCGTGCACTTGATCCCAATTTTCCCAGATGGCGTTTATTAAGCAATGGTCTGGACAGCAACAATATTGGCTCTGTCACACTCGATTCGAATGACTCAACTGGCCTGACGCTTTATGTAGGCACAGGTGAGTCAAATTTCACGTTTACATCGGCAGCTGGCAAAGGCCTGTTCAGATCTACTGATGGAGGTGAAAGCTTCAATAAGATTCCAACAAATATTACGGATCCGGAGGTTTCAGCATCTGCAATTGATTTCACCGCGACACGTGGAATCAGCCAGGTCGCAATAAAGCCGGGTGAGCCCAATACGATTTACCTTGCAACCACCACAGCGATGTTGGGGATGACTGCGGTGCGAGGAGGGCAGTCCAATATCACCGGTATGCCGCAGGCAAAAGTGGGTCTTTATCGTACAACTGACGGTGGGGAGAATTGGACATTGCTGTTCGAAGCACCGGTTGATTCATCTTCAAGTACAGGTACTCATACGAGCTCATTGCAGCTGATTTCAGGTGTCAAAGACATCCAGTTTGATCCGATGAATCCAGATACTGTTTACATCTCCGTGGCTGATGACGGGCTTTTTCGTTCCTCGCCGGAACTTGATGGGGATTCAACCTTCCATCTGGTATTTGAGGTGGTTGGGTCTTCAAAACGCGACTCAAATGTGGGCTTTGATCAGACCATCAAAGACGGACAGACTCGAATCTATGCTTACAACGGCAACGGAAGTGATCAAACAGAACAGGCTTTGTATCGTCTGGACAATGCAAACCAGCCGCATACGAGCTTGTTTGATGGCAATAATAACGGCGCATCTTGGGTCAAGAAGTCCGTTTTCGTTAATTCCGAAGACTTTGTTGATTTCGAAATCTGCCGTTCTCAGTGTGTTTACGATCTGGTGGTGGCAACGCCGGATGGTAAACCAGATACGGTTTATATTGGCGGTGTAGCAACACGCTCTCTGGGGGATTCGACCATTCGTTCGATAGATGCTGGCGAGAATTTCTTTTCTCACGCCATCGATCTGTTGGCACAGCCTGGAAGGCCCCATGTCGACGTAAGAGCCATTGTTTTTTCGCCCGATAACCCGAACCTGGCTTTCGTGGGTTCCGACGGCGGCGTGGTCAGGACAACCGGCAGATTTTCAAGCGGTTCTGGCCGATGTACAACAGTGTTGGGGATTCCTACGACTGATCCAGCCTATCCGACCTGCCAGGCGGCCTATGCGTCTGTGCCCCAGGAATTTGTTTTTATGAACCATGGTTTGCAAACCATGCAACTATTCAACATCTCTGCTGATCCAAATGACCCGCTTGGCCGAATAATGGCTGGAACCCAGGACAACAGCACACAATGGTATGACGGCACCGGCGCCATAAAGAACTGGACCCGGGTGTTTAACGTAGGTGATGGCACTTCTGCGAATGGTTTTCATCGTGAAAACCCGGACATCCTTTTTGCCAGCTTCCAGACGGCTAACTTTTTTACCCATTTTAGAGGTGGGAGAGGAGGCAATGGGAACTGGTATTTCACCGGCGGGCCAATTCAGTTCAGCAATGAAACGCAGTTTCCCAATACAGCGCCGGGTTCTGGTCGCCAGTTCATCACTTTCGATCCTATTGATGCGGATACTCAGTTCACCGGCTTTGAGCGTATCTGGCGCACGCAGAATAATGGCGGATCGGAAGCTGATCTTGTTTCTAATAGCTGTGCATTTTCGCAAAATTATTTCAAAGCCCAATGCGGTGATTGGGAGGCTTTGGGGGATTTCCTGACCCGCGACAATTTTGGCTCTGACCGCTCCGGTGGCGTTATTGTTGCTGCTGAACGCTCAGCCGGGGATACCGGCACCCTTTGGGCAGGTACATCTTTGGGTCGGGTATTTGTCAGCAATAATGTGAATGCCTCGCCTGCATCGGTCGATTTTGACCGGCTGGACACGTCTTCTTCACCAACTCGGTTTGTCAGTGGGATCGCAGTGGACCCGAACAATCCCAACCGGGCCTTTGTTTCATATTCTGGGTTCTCTGCGGTGACTCCGGAAGCTCCGGGACACGTATTTGAAGTCTTGTACGATGGCACTGATGCCTCTTTCACTTCACTTGATTTCAACCTCGGTGATATCCCGGTTAACCATTTGGTTCTGGATGATGTGACCGGAGATTTGTTTGCCGCGACGGACTTTGGTGTGCTGGTTCTGACTGCAGGGGGAACTTTCTGGGAACTTGCCGGTAATGGCCTGCCTGTCGTATTAACCCCTCATTTGGAAATTCATCCGCAAAAGCGTTTGTTATTCGCTGCCACTCATGGCATGGGTGGCTGGTATATGGTGCTGCGAAAAGGGGAGTAGATTGAAGCTCGTTTTTTTGACAGGAAATTACTAAAGCTGCGGGGCTTGAATTATAGGCGCGGCATTCCGCATTTGTTCACACTGATCCATACCATCAGGGATCGCGCGCATCATTGCTGCAGAACCGGAAACCCCTCCTGGCAGATCGAAGGTGATAATAATGTTATTGCAGTCAAATACCTGTGCTGTACCAAAACCGTAGATTGAATCGGTTGTTGGCTTTGGCAATGTGGCATTGAATTGACCACCCGTGGTGTTTTCGTAACTAATATCGACCACAGCATTATCGGGATGAATCACTCCGAACCCAGTTAGCCAGCGCTGATCCGTACTGCCGATATCAGCTTCCTTTCCGATCTGACTTTTGGAATTCAGGGTTTCAGCTGTTTTTGAAGAGTTCGCAAGCGCAGGCGCGTCCGGGAACGTAAACCAGGCAAAAAACAAAATGTTGCTCTGCAATCCAGCTTCCATTAAAACACCCGCACCATCAACACCTGGTGTGACCCATGCACCTCTCATACTGTCATTAAAGCGGGCAGGTCCTGGCGGAAACAGAGTGTATTGCCAATTACCACCAAGATCGAAAGTGTCTACCGCGACGAAAACGTAAGATTTGTCTTTGGAAAGTAATAGTGACCCTGCGTTTGACACGATGCCAGCGAGATTGGCGCCCGTACTGGCCGGGTCAAAAGCATTCTCATAGGCGAGTAAGGTAATGCCAGCGTTAAAATTGATCCCCACATCTCCAAAGTAGTACAGGCCGGTTTCAAAAACAGATATGAGCCCGCTGGCATTGTAGCTATGTGTTCCTATGCCTTCGGGGAAACTTGCTGTCGGGTCTGTTTGGTCATGCTGGCCGAATGTGACGGAATCAGACTCAAACCCCTGACCCGTAAAAGTAGCGTCACCGCGCAATATGATTGCAAATACCCCGCTGATATTTTCACACCAGGGTTGTATAACCAATACGTAATCTTTATCGGCTTCGAGTGTGATTGAAACGCCTTCATCTATACTGGTGAGTCTGTTCGCAGATGGGCTGCCCGGATTAAAGTCGTCCTGATAGATACTGATTACGATATCTACAATGCCCCGTCCCTCGCCCGTGAACCCAAGCAGGTTCCCGGCATCAGCAATTTCAAATATTCCGGTTGCGGAAACATGCACTACGCCGATTTCCTGGTATACCTGGGTGCCAAACTCGCCACAACTGGCCGGGGATGCGCCCATTTCCGGCCCGCCGCCATCAAAAGTACTCGAAATAGTGACGTTATTTGCAATAGCGGTTTGATTGGCCAGCAAAGACAGGAATGTCAGAATACAAAAAATGGTTTTGTAATTCACTGCAAGTCTCCAGGGCACGGGAAGCGTGGTGAAAGTTTCATAAGGTTAATTCTATCAACAGCAACTACGACTGTGTACATATCCAGATAGTATGTCTTGCTCCTTTGTTTCCATGAGCAAAGACCACCACCTCATCAACCATGAAACCACAGCAACGGAGGAGGTCATGGAAATCCTGATCGGGCCCTGCTGACCAGTAAGCCAGAACTCCATTAGGAGTCAGTGCTTCCTGTGCAGCAATAATGCCCTGACTGGTGTAAATCCAGTCATTGGCACTTTTGGTTATTCCCTCTGGGCCGTTGTCTACATCCAGCGCAATGACATCATAATAACCGTGTTTTTTCTTCAACAGCCTTACTACATCACCGACATAAATCCGTGTACGTGGATCTTCCAGTGGCTGATCTGCGTATTTTCCAAGCGGCCCTTGATTCCATTCGACAACCTCTGGAATCAGCTCTGCAACCGTGACTTCTGCACCTTGGCCCACGGCCTTGAGTGCCGCTGCCAGGGTAAAACCCATACCGAGACCACCGATCAACACGCGGGCAGTTTCAGGGTTATTGAGGTGCTGAAAAGGCAATGTACCCAGGGCATCTTCCGAGCCGTGCTTACGCGTACTCATGAGTTCGCCGCTGACATTCGATATCTTGATGAAAAAATCATCTTTGCCCTGAAACAGACACAACATATTATCTGAGTCCGGTATGGCTGCTTCGCCAACCAGTTTCCAATTCTTCATAATTGACTCATCGATATGGTGCCCTGATCCAATCAGATAGAATAAATGAAAATCCTTTTATGGTTTGAGAAATGAGTTGGATAAATGATTAATTTGATAACGCTGCGTCAGGAGTTGGGCAACCAGGCAAACACCACTTGAATCAATAACTGGGACCTTGTTGATAGTTCCGCACGATTTGTTTCACAAGGTGGTTGGCTGGATGCTTCGTGAAGCAGGCAACCGCGATCATGAAGCTGAAGTTGAATTTCCTAAGCGCCGATACTCCACTATGCCGCGCACAATGTTGCGTTACGCAATTGAAAAATTTCCAGAAAATGAACGACAGGGTTATCTTAAGGGTACTATTTGAAGGGCGGAACAATGCCTGGTGACATGGCAATCACCAGGCAATTGCAGTACATGAAAAGTCTTATCGAATACCCCAGACCTTAATGTCTGCGCCTTTCCAGCCAACTGTACGGGCTTCATAGTAAAAGACAATCTTGTCAATAAAACGTGCACCGCCTTCAAGGTCAATTTTGCGCGAGGTGTCACCTTTGCCCAACACCCGGTTCTTTTCAAACACCTGCTCAGAGCCATTTTCAAAGTGAACCACGACGCGTTTGAATTCGATCCTGGCACCGGTGGCCTTGAATTGAATGCTCTTGAATGCACCACGGGACTTGCCGACACTGATGGTGTCTGTTTCTGTACGGTCACTGACATGTCTTTCGCCCAGCAATTCCCGGTTTTGCGCTTGTGCATCGAAACTGACACCCACGCCGGCTAATACAAGTGAAGTAATTAAAATAATTGCCAATCGTTTCATTACATTTGCTCCTCTGTTAAATCGCAGGGACAGCTTGTACCAAATATGCTGAACGGCAGATTAATACGAGAAATCCTTACGTTTCTTTACACTACTTACTCATTATTTTTGATGATGACTGAAAAAGCAATTCGCAACGGAATGTCAATTTAAAAAAAGGCCGGATTTCTCCGGCCCTTTAATCAGATATCCGTTTTCGTCTCAACTGGCTCTGGCGAAACGTTGTTTGCGTCCGCTTGACGGCCTTGCTGGCTGATGACCGGATCGCGTTGGACTCTGGTGCTTTTTTCCAGAACTTTGACCAACGGAACGACGACCATTATTACCACGGGCTTTTTGCGAACGACCGTTGTTCCCATTGCGAATAGGCTCAGACTTGATGCTTGCATCAGGTGCGTAACCTTCAATTGAAATCTCTTCAATTTTGCTTTTAAGCAGACGTTCAATCCCTTCAAGAAGCTTTAGTTCATCAACACAGACCAGTGAAAGCGCTTCGCCTTCCATACCGGCACGACCGGTACGACCAATGCGGTGAATGTAATCTTCCGGCACATTTGGTAACTCGTAGTTAACAACATGTGGTAGCTGCTCAATATCCAGACCGCGAGCGGCGATATCGGTGGCAACCAGGATACGCGTCTTGCCGTTTTTAAAATCGGCTAAAGCCCGCGTACGTGCACCTTGGGTCTTGTTACCATGAATAGCCGCGGCTGAAAGTCCATCGAGTTCCAACTGTTTACACAGCCGGTTTGCCATATGCTTGGTGCGGGTAAAGACCAAAACCTGTCGCCAGTTACCGGAGCCAATCATGTAGGACAATAATTCACGTTTACGTGCTTTATCGACCTTGTGTACGACCTGTTTGACCAGGTCTGTTGCAGTATTGCGCGCAGCAATTTGAACTTTTTGCGGCTCGTTCAGAAATTCACCAGCCAGTTGCCTGATTTCTTTCGAGAATGTGGCAGAAAACAGCAGTGTCTGACGCTTGTTAGGCATTTTGTTCAAAATCTTTCTGATGTCATGGATGAAACCCATATCGAGCATGCGATCAGCTTCATCCAACACCAATGTTTCAACTCCATCGAGCCTGATCGTTCCACGATGCAGGTGATCAATAAGACGACCTGGTGTTGCGATAACGATATCCACCCCCTTGCGCAGGCTGGCTATCTGGGTGTTGATGCTGACTCCACCGAAAATGACGGCGGAACGAAAAGGCAGGTAACTGCCGTAAGTGTCCACGCTCTCAGCCACCTGGGCTGCCAGTTCACGCGTGGGTACCAAAATCAATACCCGAACACGGGGGTGTGAATCACGAGAGGCAGATTTCTGCAGTCTCTGCAATATCGGTAGGGTAAAACCTGCGGTTTTACCGGTACCGGTTTGTGCGCCTGCCATGATGTCATGGCCTGCGAGTACTAAAGGAATAGCTTTTTGCTGAACAGGGGTCGCTTCAAGGTAGCCTTGATCTTCGACAGCACGCAGCAATTCGGCCGAAAGGCCGAGTTGTGAAAATAACATTATGTGTAAATACTCCGGATCGCCTTGCCCTGTGTTGGCTATGTTTGCCAATTCGGGACGGTCTAGGCTGGATCTGTTTGAAAATTCTCTGGTCGCGAAATTGTGACCGGGAGTGACAGGCGCGGACCGAAATGCGCCAGAACGGAGCGGACTATACCAGAAATGCTGAATTACTGTTCAGGTTTCTTTTCCTGCGCTATCCTGAACCCATGAATGAACTTAGCCCAATCCAGGTTCGCGTGCTTGGCTGCCTGATGGAAAAAAAGGAAACCACCCCTGAGCAATATCCTTTGACACTGAATGCCCTGAAGAACGCATGCAACCAAAAGTCATCGCGATATCCTGTTACTGATTACAGTGAAGGGGAAGTGGGCCATACCTTGCGTGAACTTGAGAGCCTGGATTTGGTGAAAGAAGAGTGGGGCACGCGGGTTTCGAAATACGGGCATCTGGCAGGAAAGCAGTTGGGCCTGCATCGCAAAGGGTTGGCCATAATGGCCGTCTTAATGCTGCGCGGACCACAGACTTTGAACGAATTGAGAATCCATTCCCATCGGATGTTTGAATTTGATGATCTTGATGATGTTCAGTATGTTTTGGACCAATTGCAAAAAGATGAATTGAAACTAGTCACTGCAATACCACGTCAACCAGGCCAGAAAGAAGGTCGTTATGCGCATCTCTTGTGCGGCGAGCCGGATATCTCCGATTTGCCGGTGCGTGTTGCCCGACCGGCGGGTATCTCCAGCGAGCAACAGGCTGGCCTTGAAGCCCGCATTGGCGAGCTGGAATCGGAGCTTGAGGAAGTCAAAGCACGTCTTGCTTCTCTCGAGGCTTCAAACGAGTAGCTTTCGTCATTTCCTGTGATTTGATCTTGTATACTCAAACCCATCATGAATCGCTTATTTGAAGAACTAAAAGAACGCCGTTTTTGGCGCGTTCTGCTTGCCTACCCCAGCGTTACCTTTGTTTTGCTTCAGGCGGTTGAGTTCTTCATAAACCACTACGGTTTTGATGACCGTCTTTTGACGGCAACCATTCTTGCTGCAATCGCATTATTGCCGGCAGCAATGATATGGAACTGGCGGCATGGGGAAGAGGGTGAACAAGCCTTTGTTCGTTCAGAGCAGGCTTTTTATCTGCTCAGCTTGATAGCCGTTTCGGTTTTAGTGACCTGGTACTGGAAGGCAACGCCGGCAGCAATTCAGGCGCAGCCCCTAGCGCAAATTGAGGTCCCGCTTATTGCAGTGATGCCATTTGAAATAGAAGGTGAGGAATCAGATTTGCAATACCTTGGCGACGGTATTGCTGAGAACCTGATCAACTGGCTGTCATCAGTTCCGGGCGTCAGGGTTGTTTCACGAAACGCGTCATTTCGTGAGCGCGACAATGCTAATGATCCAAAGGCGCTGGCTGGATTGCTTGGCGCTAATCAAGTATTGGCAGGGAATTTGCGAATAGTCGGTGACCAAATCGAGACATCAGTCGCCATGGTTGCCACAAACGATGAGTCACTTATGTGGGGCGAGAAATTCAGTGAAAAAATTGACGATGGAATTTATCTCGAACGCTCAGTTGTTGCCGCGATTCAAAAAGGCCTGAATCTAACCGAGGCAGATGTCGAACTCAGTACATCGCTTGGCACCGATAATCCGCTGGCATATCAGGCTTTTCAGCGTGGGCACTTTTTGATTCAATCTACCGATTCTGCAAGTGTTAAAGAAGGTCTCCATGAGTTGCGTCGTGCAATCAGTGCAGATCCGACGTTTGGCCGGCCCCATGCCGACATAGCCGACGCGCTTTCTCAAATGGTGCTTTACGTACAATTAGATAATGCTGCTTTACTGGGTGAGGCGCGCAGTTCAGCATTCGCCGCAGTAGCACTGGCGCCTCAATTACCCGAATCCTATATCGCACTGGCCGCGGTCTATCAGTACATTGATTTTGATTGGCAAAAAGCAGAAGAAGCCTATGAAGCGGCGATAGCGCTTAATCCTCTAAGTGCTGCACCGTTTCACCGCTATGCCGATTACCTTTGGGTGACACTGCAATTTGATCGCGCCATCGAAATGGCAAACCGCTCACTGGCAGCGGACCCCTTGGATGGCAATGCCATGCACGCTGTTGGCGTATCAAATTTGTTCAAAGGGAGATTCAAAGAATCTGCGAGCGCTTTGGGTGACTGGGTTCGTTTCCATCCCCAAAGCCTCTGGGCAAATACCAAACACGCGGTAGCACTGTCATTGGCCGGTCAATGTGAACTTGCTCTGGAACGAACGGAAACGGTAATGGTTTTGAGCAACAATCATCCTTCGACATTGATGTTGAGCTGGTTGGCATGGACCTACCATGTTTGCGGCGCTGATAAGCATTATGCGGATGCAAAGGACCGTTTGCAGGCAGTATTTGATGACAATCCCGATACCATGGATCCCGGATTGAGTTATTACTTTGCTATTGAAGGGAGGGTTGATCTCGCAGTGTCCCTGATAGAAAGACTTGTTGCAGCTCGAAGTCCATTTATTATGTTCGCCCAGGTGCTGGTGCCCTCCTATCTGGGTTGGCCCGATACGACATCTGGAGAAGATGGCGAAGCCTATCTCGAAGTGATCCAAAGCTTGAATTTCCCGCCAAATGATTTGATTCACTAATGATGAAAAAAATTCTTATTACGTTCGTCTTCTTGCTGTTTTCTTTGCCACTGGCAGCCGAAGAAATTGAAGCTCCCACATTCACCATCGCTGATGAACACGGCAATGAGATCAGCCTGCCAAGGAAGCACGATGGCGTTGATATTTACCTGTTCTGGGCAAGCTGGTGCCCTTACTGCAAGGCTTTGATGCCGCATTTGCAAAGCATTCTGGACGAGTACGGGGATGATGTTCGTGTGTATGCCCTCAATATCAAGGATGATGAAGATCCTCGGATTTATCTGGACAATTCGGGTTATGACTTTGTTCTTTTACCGGACGCCGACAGTGTTATGGAAGCCTACGGTGTTAAGGGCACACCTGGGTTGTTTATCGTAGATGGCACAGGCAAAATCCATTTCAACCTTTATGAAATGATCTTTACAGACAACGAGGCGTATAAGCAACTTAAGAATAGCCAGAAAGCGGCGCGACGGGCACCTGCCTGGGCTGCAGAAATACGCCGGGTGATTGACGAAGTTCTGGGCCAATAAATTCTTGCTATAAGATTAAGTGAGCCGGCACTTTATGGCTCTACATCCGCGGTTGCCCAGGCCAGGTCAAATTCAGCTTTAACCACAACTGCATCAGTGTCCCGACCTTGTTTATCAAGAGCCTCGGCCAGCCCATGCAGCGACCATCCATTCTTTGGAAATTTATCCAGGTCTTCACGAAAAATTTGCTCTGCTTCAGAATAACGCCCTGCAGCCAGTAATACGGCGCCCAGGTCTTGCCGGGTGGGAATACTCCATTCAGGTGGTTCACCATAAAGCAGGTCGTCTTCAAGGCGGACAGCATTTTCCAGGCTTTTTACCGCTTCATCGTAGCTTCCCAAACTTGCGCTAATTCTGCCCTCGAGTACAGCCACAGCTACAGCCAGCAGACTGCCAGACTCGTTAAATTCCATTTTAATGCCGTCAAGGCCTTCACCGGTGGCCAAATCACGCAATTGCCGTAATTCTTCATTGGCTTCAGCACTATTTCCTTTTGCAGCCTGAGCGCGACCGCGCGCATAGTGCCAGATTGCTTTTGCGTGAACCAGGTTATCCGGCGGGGCATCTGCAGCCAGCAATTCATCCCATTTTGCAAAGCGAACCCGCATTTGCATTGGTCGAGCAGACCAGTGCTGCAAAAAATCCATACCCGGTGTGCCAAATAACTCTTGCGGCAGCATCGTTGCAACTTTCTCGGCTGCTGAAATCGAATCCTCGCTACGTCCAATCATCATTGCCGCGAAAGCCAGAAAATCATAGTTGTGCGGGTAATAACCGACGGTATACATGCCCATGGCCGGATTTTGATCCTGAATGTAAGTCTCATCAGCGTGAATCGCATGCCGATTTAACTCCACTGCATCGAGATAGCGCCCGACCCGGATGTAAATGTGTCCTGGCATATGTACTAAATGGCCTGCGCCGGGCATCAGACCGAGCAGGCGTTCGGCACATTCAATAGCACGCTCCGGATACAGTTTTTCAACCGCGTGGATATAAAAATGACAGGCACCCGGGTGCTTTTCATCAATCGCGATCACTTTATTAAGCGAACTCAATGCGTCGGCAATTCCGGGATTGGGACTGCCATCAGCTGCCCAGTAATCCCAGGGTCGTAAGTCCAACAATGATTCTGCGTACAGTACTGCTATCTCGGGGTTATCCGGATAGCGTTTAGCCAGATCCGCCATGGCATCTGAATAAGCCTGATCAAGGTGGGCACGATCATCTGGTGGCTCGGCTTCATAGCGAACCGAAAGGGCATCTATCATGGCCTTCTCTTGCTCATTTGCGCTGGCTTTTCGCTGTATTGCACCTTGCACGGCGGCATAAGCTGCCTCGCCGGAAGGGGCATCCATGGGCAGGTTAATGTTGGGGCCCCAGGCCATCGCTTCTCCCCACCAACAAATTGCGCAATCAGGATCGAGTCGTTGGGCTTCCTTGAAAGCACGCACACTTTCAGCGTGATTAAAGGCGTAATACAGCCTTAATCCCTGGTCGAAATATTCCTGAACGCTGGGGATGGTGCTACTTATTGCATAGTGATGATCACCAAGATCGTCATATAACGGCACACCCGACTCGGGCGGGACCACTGTGTGCACATCAATATGGTGGGTAGTGTCCTGCGGCTTTTTGCCACATGAGATAAGCGTTAATGGGAGCAGTATAAAAAAGACAAGATGTTGAAATCGCATGATGTCGTCCTTGTGTCCTGATAGTCGGGATTAGCCGATAGCTTGATACATTATGATCTCATTTCGCATAAGATAATCCACAAAATTTCCGCGCGGATAAAAAAATTGCCTGACCTTAATGAATGATATTCCTGATACCGGCACTCGCCAGCAGCAAATAGTGCTGCTGTTTAATCAAGCGCTGGCAGCATTCAATGAGGGCGATCTCGAGAAGTCGATTGGCTTATGTACTCAATTGGAGAGTATCAGCAGTAAAGAGCCGGGTGTTTACAACCTCAAAGCCCTGATATTGGCCCGCCAGGGTAAGCTCGAAGATGCAGTGCAGACTATCGACAAAGCCATCACACTGAAACCAGCTGATCCCAGCATCCACTACAACGCTGCACGTCTTAACAACTCGATTTTGCGACATGAGGCTGCAATCAGGCACGCGCAAACAGCCTGTGAAATTTCCCCTGAAAGCTCCACCTACCTTTATCAGCTTGCTGTTGTTTATCGTGAAGCCAATAAATTTGAAAAATCTATCGAGGCCATTGACAGGTGCCTTTATCGGTATCCGGATTTTGAAGAAGCCTGGCTGTTGAAAGCCGATAATCAAAGCGATATTGGTGACCGGGATAGCGCGAGTGAAAGTTATCGAATGGCCAATACCATCGGAGCGCCCAGCGCTCGGGCGGTATCAGCATTGTCCCGCATACATCGAACGCCATTATCCGATTCTGAAATAATCGGGCAGCTTGAATCAATTAAGAATGGTAAGGGCAGCGCCGATGACATTTCCTGTGCCACATTCGCACTGGCATCAATCTACCAAAGGGAAAAGTTATTTGAAAAATCATTTGAGCTTTATCAACACGCAAACAAATTCGCGCGGTCAACCAGGCCATTTGATATCGGGGACTATGAAAGACGGGTAGATGAGACGATTAATGCGTCTGACAACTATCCTGAAACTGCCAGGCAAGCAAAGCATTCCGGATTGGAACCTGTGTTCATCGTAGGTATGCCACGGTCAGGGTCTTCCTTGTGTGAACAGGTGGTAAGCAGCCATTCCCAGGTATATGGATGTGGTGAACTGGCAACGATGATTCAGCTTGAACGCCGAATTAATAATCTTGACGTCAATTATTACCTGTACAGCGATGAGCAAGCGCCACCTCAAGAATTACTTGAACAGGCACGGACAGATTATTTTGCGACAATTACAGGGGATCTCACCGAAGCCAGGTGGGTGACAGATAAACAGCTGTTCAACTTTGAAAGAATCGGTTTGATACATCGTCTTTTCCCCGCCGCCAGGGTTTTGTATTGCACCAGGCACCCTCTGGATACCATCCTGTCCTGCTTTATGCAGAATTTTGAGTCTGTCCGTTTTGCCTCAAGCCTGGATGACATCGCACGCGTCTATGTTTGCCATCTGCGCCTGATGAGGCACTGGAATACGCGACTGCCTGGGATAATTCATCAGGTCAGCTATCCCGCATTGGTCAGCGATCTGGAGTCGGAAGCCCGGACAATGGCTGATTTTCTTGGTTTGGGTGTTGAACCGCTAATGTTTGAACCGCACAAGAACCCGCAGCAAATGCTTACTGCCAGCAAGTGGCAGGTACGTGAGCCCGTTTACAACTCATCGATAGACGTGTGGAAAAACTACCACCAGCATGTTGAGCCGGTGATCGCCTATCTCCAGGCGCAGGGCGTTCTCGACGAGAACGCCGAACCCACTGCTATATTTGCTTAAAACCATCAATCCCGCCGGACAAACGCGCACCATACGGGCTGATCAGAGCTAATAAACTCACCGCAGACCACCTGGGGATCATTGGAGTTTTAAACTCCCGGAAATAAACCAATAAAATTCAGGTAGATTTTCGGCCTTCATAATATGCGACCACACCCGGATCTGTATTAATTCGGTCAAAATGCTCGTTTAGCTTTGGTGCCTGACGGTCGACGAGGTCGGTAGGCATATAGTCCAGCAAGCCGGACTTGATATTTCGAACCCACAGGAAGACTTTGAAGTCCGCTATGGTTAGTCGATCGTCGGCGAAGTAGCGACCACCTCTGGTTTCAAGCATTGTTTCTAATCGTTTCAGATAAAGTGGAATTGGTCCAGCCGCCAGGGCTTCCCGTGCTTCACGCTTCTCATCTTCTTCCATAAAGAAGGTCTTGACGATTTTGGCCACGACATCTTCAACCACATCCAAAACTTCATCGCAATAAAGTGCCTGCAACGGGTCTTGTGGATAGAGTCCTGACAATTTGCCGGCATAGCGGCTGATGGAACTGGATTGGGTGATGACTTCTCCGTCAATTTCAAACACGGGTGTTTGCCGTAGCGGCATATTATCCCGCACAGAGGGCCAGTCACTGGTAGGAAACCGGTAGTCTTCGAAGGGAATATTTCCAATCGACAGCGCAAGGCGAATCGGCTCTCCGCGACCACCGTCAAAATCGAAATAACTGAGCTTTAAATTTGGCATCATTGATCCTTGTTTTCGTATTGGTCCCGGCGTCTGACCCAGGACATTGGGTATGGTTGAGGATTCTCATGGCGCCCCAGTGCTGTCATATCCAGCATCTGGTAGGCGCTGTTAAATATTTCGAGACCGCGAGCGTAGCAGGGATAAGTATGCGCGATTCCTCCCTCATCAGTGCGAATGAATGCACTTAGCCCGGGTGTTTCAGAGCTTGGAAAAGTCTTGCGTGCAAAATTGTATTCCATCTCACCGGAGGCCTGATCTTCAGCACTGAAAGTAACGTTCATATCGTGGTTAAAGTCACTGCCAAGAGAAGACACCCATTTGAATTGCCAACCCATCCGTTTCCGGTACGCTTCAATCTTGTCTTTTGAGGTATTGGAAATGGTCAGCAGTTGTTTGCGCCCCGCGAACAGATCCGCCAATGATTCAGTCCCTTCTGGTGCGGTGAATTGATAGTCTTTTTCAACCGCCACCCAAGGCAGTTCACGGCGTTTGCGTGCAAGCTTCTCCAGTGCTTTCGTCATCGCCTTTTCTTCAGCCAATAACTCAAGCCTTGCGCGCCTCCATTCTTCTTTTGACGCTAAAACTTGTTTCGTCATTGTTTCGCTCCAGGCTTCTTGATAATCAGTCACGGTTCCAGGCGTAATATTTTGATTCATCGCCCATGTACTATTTTCAGTAGCCTGTTGATTTTAATGGGCAGTATAGCTAATAGCTTATTTTGTGTGAATGACGCGCTATACTTTAGCGGGAAATTGGTATGATCGGTAAGTACCGATATTTTTATAGTCGCTGAAAGAGGGATATCATAATGAGTGATTTAGGATCAGAACCAGAAGAAAATCCAGTCATACAAGAGTCAGACGAGCCAGCCCCATCGCGGGACAAGGAAACCAACCAATGGGCTATGTTCATTCATTTCTCTATCCTGGCAGGTTGGGCGATCCCAGTTGCCGGTTTGGTGGTGCCCATTATTCTTTGGCAGTTAAAAAAGGATGAATTACCGGGAATTGTTCCGCATGCACATATTGTATTGAACTGGATTGTTTCATCGTTTGTTTATGGTGCAATTTGCATGGTGTTGATGCTCGTTTTGATCGGCGTTTTCGGTCTTATTGCTTTGGGAATAATTACCGTGGTCTATGCGATTATTGGTGGGCTCAAAGCCAATGACGGTGAGATCTGGGAATATCCAGGTACGATCATAAAAATATTTAAGTAACAAGGAGATTGCATGTATGGCTACTTATGAATGTGATAAATGCGGTATGAGTGTCAATGCCTCCTGTGGGCATTGTGACGCTCCGCTCGAAAATGACAGCCTGACTTTGGATAGCGGTGCCGAGGTGCAGATTTCAAAATGCCCGAACGGGCATGGCAAGATCAAATCGCCAATGTGCTGTGGTTCTGATATGAGTTGTTCAATCAGTTAGCCCTGGCCGATTTGATTGCATCATTGTCGATGCTGGCTTTGTATTTCTGAAATTGAATTAATAGTGACTGCGCTTGCTCAGGCTCCTGCTTGAGCAAGTTGTACATCTCATATGGATCTTGCGAGATATTGAATAGATATTTGGCTTGTTCATCCCTGTCCAGAATCATTTTCCAGTCGCCCACCCTGATTGCCCATTCATTAATTACTGGACCCTCATCGGGTGAATCAATTGTCCAGAAAAGGGGTTTTTGTCTTACAAGTTTAATACCGCTGAAAGACGGCACAATGGACTGACCATCCAGTTCCCGGTCAGCGGGTAATTCGAAATCCAGGAGTTCGGCAAGCGTTGGCAATAAATCCAGGCCATGACTAGCTTCATCTGAAACCTGCCTGGCCTGTATCATTTCCGGATATTTGATGATCGCTGGCACTTTGATGCCGCCTTCAAACAAATTTCCCTTTCTGCCTCTCAACCCGCCAGTTTCGCCAGCCATTCCCAATTCCCAGGGTTTACGTGCTTCGCGGGTAACCGGGCCATTGTCACTGGTGAAAATAATGATCGTGTCATTTGACTTGCCAAGTTCCTTCAGTTTTTCCATCACACGCCCGATCTGTTCATCCAAAAAGCTGATATTTGCATAGTATTCACCGCTGCCACGGTAAGGCAGGTTCTTCCAGTCCCAGTGATAAACATCTTTGTTTGTTTTTGCAGAGTCTGAAATGTAATCAGCATACATATCCAAATACCTGTCCGGTGACGCCACTGGTGTGTGCACTTCCGAATAAGGGAGATACAGGAAGAATGGTTTCTTGGAGTCGAGACCGTCCAGCCAGCTTATTGCTTCGTCAGATACCAATTCAGCACTGAATTTATCAGTTTTGCCGACCGCCTCGCCATTGCGCCAGTAGTTGTCCGGAAATAACTTTCCACTGCGAAGACTGCCATCAATTGTGGGGGTTTCTATCTTTGAATTTTTAGCCCAACCGCCGTGAATGACGAAACTGTAATCGAACCCCATGTCTTCAGGCTGTGGGTGCTTGCTCATTTGTGCACCACCATTGAGATGTAACTTGCCCATAACAGCGGTTTCATATCCTTTGGCCTGTAGCAGATTGGCGATGGTTATTTCATTCTCACCAATGTGAATATCCTCACCATCTGGAATCCACGATCGGATTCCAGTTCGGTAAGGAGTACGTCCGGTTAACACCCCGGCTCTGGAAGGTGAACACAAAGGCGCCGGCGCATAAAACTGCGTAAATTTGACCCCCTCATTTGCCAGACGATCGATATTCGGGGTTTTCACAATAGGATGACCATAACTTCCAAGGTCTCCATAGCCCAGATCATCAACATAGAAAATGACCAGATTTGTCTGGCCAGCGAATACCGTTCCAGATATCAACATCAAGTAAATGAAAAACAAGTTATTGCTTAATCGAATTCGCATAATGATGCCCTGAACTGTTCTCTGATCTTAACCTCCATTGCCGGTCACAGCATCTTTTTGAATCAGAGCGAAAGCCCGAGCTTGCAGCACTTTGGTTTTAGAGGTATTAAGTGTATCTCTAATCTGTAAATACGGAGTTTAGAATGGCTGGAGGCTGGGCAAGTGATGGCGCAGTTCAGGATCAAATCGATGCTACCATCGAAGATGCGATTCAGCGTGCACGTAGCAAGTTACCGCAGGGTGAAAGTCTCAAGTGTTGCAGTGAATGTGATGCGGCTATCCCGCAGGCGCGTCGTAATGCTATTCCCGGCGTGCGTCTTTGTATTACCTGTCAGCAACAACAGGACAAGTCTGCTCAAAGCCAAGGCGGCTTTAACCGCCGAGGTAGCAAGGACAGTCAGTTAAGGTGATTACGCGTCTGTTGATGGTCGTATTTGCCGCTTGCCTGCTCGCATGCGAGCCAAATTCCAGAACTGAAATGCAATCGCCTGTTAATCAGATCCCAAAACCAGCGGAAGAACCGATGCCTGAAAAGCGCCCACATGAGATGACACTGCACGGCGATACGCGTGTGGATGAGTATTACTGGTTACGCGATGATAGCCGCTCGGATCCTGATGTCCTGGCTTACCTGAATGAGGAAAATGCCTACTTTAATAAAGTCATGGAGCCGCTTGCAGGGTTGCAGAAAACCCTGTTTGAAGAAATAACCGCACGCATTAATCCGGATGATTCCGGCGTACCTTATGAGCGGGATGGCTACTGGTATTACTATCGTTATGAACCGGGTTCAGAATATGCAATCCATGCCCGGCGTAAGGGAAATATGGAGGCTCAGGAGGAAATCCTGATTGATGAAAACGAGCGGGCGCAAGGGCATAAATTCTATAACTTGAGGGCTATGGCAGTCAGTGAAGACCATCGCTATGTTGCCATCGCAGAGGACACGACAGGGCGTCGCATCAATCAAATCCGCTTCCTGAACACGGTGACTGGTGAGTATTTAGCTGAGCAAATCGGGAACGCGTCCAATGCACTGGCCTTCTCTTCCGATGGCCAATACCTCTTTTATCACAATCTCGATTTGCAGACGTTGTTGGACTCTGAGGTCATGCGCCACAAATTGGGTACTAATGCTTCTGAGGATGTTCTGGTGTACAAGGAGCTGGATAACACTTTTTATAGCTGGGTATTTACCAGTCGTTCGAGGGACTACATCTTTCTGTTTTTACAATCTACTAACAGCACAGAAGTTCGTTGGCTGGCTGCTGACGATCCGATGGGCGAATTCAAACCTTTCCTGCCCCGCGAGGCAGACCATGAGTACAGCATTGACCATGCTGATGGACGGTTTTTTATCCGAACAAACTGGCAGGCTGAAAACTTCCGCCTGATGAGTTCTTCAATCGAGCATTCATCGGATAAATCAAAATGGCAGGAACTGATTCCGCATCGTCATGATGAACTGCTGCTTGATGTGCAGGCTTTTGACAAATGGCTGGTGTTGTCCGAACGGGTTAACGGAATTCAACAAGTAAGAGTACTGGCTCACGATGGCACTGTTGACCGTTACTTGCAAAGCGAGGAAGAGGCCTATGTCATGTGGCCAGCGTTTAACGCCAGTACGAGCGCGAGTAAAATCCGCTATGGCTTCTCGAGCATGACGACGCCCAATCAAATCTGGGAAGTTGACTTGAAATCCGGTCAAAGCACACTACTAAAAGCTGACCTCGTGCCCGGTGGGTTTCGTAGTGATGACTATCGCACAAAACGAATAAATATCACGGCGCGTGATGGCGAAGAGGTTCCAGTAACCATGACATGGCATAAGGAGTCCGGACCATCTGAGTCTACACCGGCATTAATCTACGCGTATGGGTCGTATGGCTCGCCATCAGATCCTTGGTTCGATCGAAATGTGATCAGTCTTCTCGACCGTGGTTTTGTCTATGTAATTGCGCACATTCGTGGTGGTGATGAAAAGGGACGGCGTTGGTATAAACAAGGAAGAATGTTGAATAAAAAGAATACCTTCTATGATTTTATTGATGTAACTAAACAATTACAGGAAAAGAAACTGATCGACAGCGAAAGGACTTATGCGAATGGTGTTAGCGCCGGAGGTCTGCTGATGGGGGCGGTTTTAAATATGGCGCCCGAGTTGTACAACGGTGCAATTGTGGATGTTCCTTTTGTTGATGTTATAACGACCATGCTCGATGACACCATCCCATTGACCTCTGGCGAATGGAACGAGTGGGGTAATCCTATGATTAAGGAGCAATATGACTATATGCTTTCCTACTCACCCTACGATCAGATCAAACAACAGGACTATCCGAACCTGTTTGTGATCACTGCTTTTGAAGACTCTCAGGTTCAGTATTATGAGCCTGCCAAATGGGTGGCTCGATTAAGGGATCGCCGCACAGACAACAACAAGTTAATTTTTCAAATCAGCATGGATGCTGGCCATGGTGGAGTTTCCGGGCGTTACCGGCAACGGATGGAAGCAGCACAAAGTTTTGCATTCATTATTGATCTGGCAGGAATCGAGAAGTAACGTCACTATGTAAGCCTGCTTATGCGCCTGATTTAAACCATATTTCCGGATGCTGCATCCAATTCCCGATACGCCTTATTTACTGGCAAACCGCGCACCACCAATTGGACACCTGACCATGCCATTATTTAGCGGGTTGTTTATCCTGCCATGGACCCTGGCAGTCGCAGCTTTAAGCAAACCTCAGGAGCAACAGACAGATCGATTCCACCGAGGTATCGACTGGACCCTGATTGTCGTAACAGTGATTGTGCTTGCGATATTTCGACTGGTGCTGGCAAAAGGACTAAACGTA
Organism: Rhodothermales bacterium; assembly: GCA_047614505.1. GTDB lineage: Bacteria > Pseudomonadota > Gammaproteobacteria > Xanthomonadales > SZUA-36 > JABDJL01. The sequence continues at coordinate 149,649 of JBLHGQ010000001.1, forward strand.
TAAATCGCATAATCTATCCACGAACAATCATGTGTTTGTACATTGGGTTCACGAAAGGTAACCTACCGCATATGTCGTATTTTAAGAATCGTGCTGGTAATTCAGTTTCAATGCAATTTCATCGCCTGCTTACCATTGCGGCAATGCTGCTTATTTTTGTAAGCCTGAATGCTTATGCCGTCCCCAAAGACAGGGCTATTCAACCGCAACATGAAGACCATGTGGTTCTCGAACCCATTATCAGGAGTACTGGCAACGCCCTGTGTGAATCTGGAGTTTCAGGTGGTTATGCCTGTAACAACATTGAGTTAATGTCGCGTATAACGCTTGATGACATGGGGGGCGGAAGCGGAAATGATAGTTGGGGTTGGAAAGACCCACAAAGCGGCCGTTATTACGCCCTGATGGGCCGTTCAACCGGAACCAGTTTTATCGATGTGAGTGATCCTGCTGCTCCGGTTTTATTGGGTAGTCTTCCCACCACTTTAGGAGACCGGCCCTGGCGTGATATTAAAGTTTATGCTGACCATGCCTTTATCGTCGCCGACGGAATTACCGGTCATGGTATGCAGGTTTTTGACCTGACAAGATTGCGTGGCGTTACGTCTGAGCAGGTATTCACTCCTGATGCTCTTTACACCGGTGTTGGCTCTGCTCACAACATTGCCATCAATGAACAAAGTGGCTTTGCCTACATTGTTGGCAGTTCAGATTGTAACGGCGGCTTACATATAGTCGATATCAGCAGTCCAAAGACGCCGGTTTTTGCCGGTTGTTTTGCAGATGATGGCTACACCCATGATGTCCAATGTGTCACCTATGCCGGCCACGACGCTGATCATCTGGGGTCAGAAGTTTGTTTTGCCAGCAATATTGATTCGCTGACCATTATTGATGTCAGCAAAAAAAATGCGCCGGTGTTACTGGGCAAGGTGCTTTACCCTGACACGGCTTATGCACATCAGGGTTGGTTTGATCAGGAAAACGGCATATTTTTTATGGGTGATGAAACGGACGAGCTTAATTTTGGTAACAATACGCGCACTTTGATGTTTGATGTACGTGATCTTGATGAGCCGGTTTATGCTGATTCGCACCTGCACGCTACATCGGTGATTGACCATAATATGTACGTTAAAAATGGATACCTGTTTCAGGCCAACTACAAAGCAGGCCTGAGAATACTGAAAATAAACGGTGGCCAGACACCGGGTTTAACTGAAATGGCTTATTTCGACACAGACCCTACAGGTGATTCATTTAGCTTCGCTGGCGCATGGAATGTTTATCCTTTCTTCGATAATGACACACTTCTGGTCAGTGATATGTCCAGTGGGCTATTTGTACTCAAGGCCACAATTCCCGGCAATACGGCTGATGCTTCACCCCTCAACGGCAGTATGAGTGGCGCATGGGTCTCCGAGGGCTTGAACGATCAGGGAATCATGCTCTACGTTGAAGAAAATGCCTCAGGACCGATTGTTTTCTACACCTGGTTTGTATTCCTCGATGGTAGTCCGTTCTGGGTAACGGGCGCAGCGCCGTTTGAATACGGTGATGATGAGGTCGTTATTCCAAGCCAGCGGCTTTCCGGTCTCGGTTTTGTCACTCCCGATAATTCCACAGCAATTCGTGAGAACATTGGGAATCTCACCATTCACGTTCATGGCTGCAATGAATTGCACGTTGAGTATGATTTTGTATCACTTGGCAGTCAGGAACTGGACTTCACCCGGCTTGCCGGAGTGCAGGGAAGAGTTTGTACTGAGTAAAGCTTTTCCGGGTTAAGCAGTCCTTGCTAACCGAATTATTCTTGCTTAGATATCCGGTTTAATTTGGCTTTGAATCTTGGTTTTGCATGACGTTCCAGATAGTAAGTTAATTTCTTACCATCTTCAGACAGTGTTAAAAACCACTCATTCGTTGCTGCATCCGGTATGAGTTCGGCAGTGTAATCATCAGCTGGAAAAGATTGACTTAATTCGCTGCCAGCTTGAGCTGTGGTTCCACCATACATGCTCACCTCGTCCGGCGTGCCATCGGCATGCCGGTGATCGTGCTTAAGCTCAATACCGTCATCAACCAGACTCAAGACCCAGGTGCGGGATGTGTCTGCGCCAACCTGGAAAGGAATACGAATTTGTGTATCACCACAACTCGAGATACTTGCCACCAGTAATTGATCCCTGAACGCATCGCCCGGATCTTCCGGGAAGCTGGAATAACCCTCGAAACGCGTTCCACATAAAGATTTGATGCTTTCAAAAAACTTCATATGAGACGTTTGTTGAGACTGCTTGCTTTGAACAGAGAATCCTAAAAAGAGAAGGGCTGTAGCAAGCAATGAGTGGGTAAGAAAAGAAAAGTGTTTCATTTTGTTGGTATCCGTTGCGGGCACAATGTGTCTGATTATCAAACGATCAGCCAAAGAATAGAAGCTTTAGCGGTAATTTGTTCATTTGGAAGCCCAAATTGCTTTGCTACAATGCTTTGATGAATCGTTCCGGGAATAGACTTTGAAGGCCTTTCAGGATTGCTATGCCGGCGAACTGGCGCATTGCTATGGCTGTGGCAGCAATAATGAACACGGTCATCAGCTAAAAAGTTATTGGAACGGAGATTCCACCATTGCCCGGTTCACACCCCAGGCATACCACACGGCCATTCCGGGATATGTATATGGTGGCTTGATCGCCTCGCTGATTGATTGCCACGGCACAGGAACAGCAGCCGCCGCAGTGGCGAAAGCACAGGGCAGGGCACTGGATTCTGAACCAGCTATCAGGTTTGTAACCGCTTCTTTAAAAGTTGATTACCTGGCACCCACCCCGATTGGTATTGAACTGGTACTGCACGGTGAAGTCATTGAGATCGGCGAACGAAAGGTAATTGTTGGAGTATCAGTTGTAGCAGATGGCAAAAGCTGTGCAAAAGGTACCGTCATTGCTGTTGTGATGCCCAGGCACATGATGGCACAACCATAATCTGCCATTTTCCGATCTCTTTCCCGCTTGAATTACCTATGCCGCTGGTAAATGGCATTTTGCATAAGTTTTTGTCGTAAACTGTGCGCCTTTGTTTTTAACGGATCAGGCTATGATACGAACCAGAATCCTCTCCTCAGCACTTTTGATTTTCAGCTCTTTCTTAACAAACTTTGCATCTGCAGCAGAGCACCCTTTGTCTTCAATTCCACTTCGTTCAATTGGGCCGGCATTAGCCTCAGGAAGGGTTTCGGACTTTGCCTTTGTACCCGGGCAACCAGAAAAGTTTTATGTAGCAATGGCGAGTGGTGGAGTGTGGAAAACCGAAAATAACGGTATTACCTGGAAATCGGTTTTTGATAATGAGAAGTCGTTCGCCATTGGAGTCGTGAAGCTTGATCCCAATGATTCAAATGTAGTCTGGGTTGGCAGTGGAGAAAATAATTCACAACGTAGCGTGGGTTTCGGTGACGGTGTTTACAAGTCTACAGACGGCGGAAAATCATGGAAAAACATGGGATTAGAGGATTCTGGTCATATTTCCATGATCCGGTTCCATCCAACCGAACGCAATACCGTTTTCGTAGCAGCACAAGGGCCGCTTTGGAATTCCGGTGGCGACCGTGGGCTCTATAAAAGCACCAATGGCGGTGAAGATTGGTCCCGCATTTTGGATATTGACGAACATACCGGCATCAATGAGTTCGTCATTGATCCGGGTAACCCGGACGTCATCGTCGCTTCCAGTTACCAGCGCAGGCGGCATATCTGGACATTGATAAATGGTGGGCCCGGTGGTGGCGTTCACAAGACTACTGATGGAGGAAAGACCTGGCGTAAAATCGCCGGCGGTCTGCCAGATGGTGATTTGGGAAGGATTGGCCTGGCAGCAGCGCCATCTGCGCCGAATATGATTTATGCAACTGTCGAGGCTGACGAAGAAGGCCGCGGAACATATCGAAGCACAGACTTTGGCGAAACCTGGGAAAAGCGGTCGAGTCGTATTTCCGGCAGCCCACAGTATTATCAGGAGTTGTATGTCGACCCGAAAAATTCGGACAGAATTTATATGGTCGATACTTTTACCAATAAGTCAGAGGATGGCGGTAAAACCTGGCAGGGCATCAGTTTTAAAAACCGGCACGTAGATGACCACGCCATTTGGATCGATCCGAACAATACCGAGCATCTCTATATTGGTGGAGACGGTGGTGTTTACGAAAGTTGGGACCGCGGAGAATTATGGCGCCACGTGCGCAATCTGCCGGTTACACAGTTTTATCGCTCAACTCCGGATAATGACTTTCCTTTCTACAATGTTTGTGCCGGTACGCAGGATAATCTCACCTTGTGCGGACCCAGTCGCAATACCAAGACCGATGGCATTACCAATGCTGACTGGTGGGTTGCCCAATTTGGCGATGGATTCAAAGCACAAATTGACCCGACTGACGCAAATGTTGTGTATGCACAATATCAATATGGAGGCCTTGTTCGAATGGACCGTAATTCGGGCCAGCGTTTATCCATCACTCCCATGCCTGGTGCGGATGAAAAAGCCTACAACTGGAACTGGAATGCACCTCTTATTATTTCCCCACACGATCACAAACGGCTTTATTACGGGGCAGAAATTCTATTCCGCTCAGATGACCGCGGTGAAAGCTGGACAGCAATTTCAGGTGACCTGAGTCGAGAAATCGATCGTAATGAGCTCGAAATCATGGGCCGTGTCTGGAGTGTTGATGCAATTGCCAAAAATGCCTCAACTTCAACCTATGGTGCCCTGATCGCAGTGGATGAAAGCCCTGTCTCTGAAGGTGTAATTTACGCGGGCACTGATGATGGGCTGATACATGTGACGTCTGATGGTGGTGAAACCTGGCGAACCGTAGATTCCTTCAAAGATGTGCCGGATATGTCCTTGATCGAGGACATCATTGCTTCACATCACGATTCAGATGTGGCCTATGCCACCATTGATAATCACAAACGTGGTGACTTTAAGCCCTATGTGCTCAAGACCAGTGATCAAGGCAAAAGCTGGTCCCTGATCAGCAACGACCTGCCTGAGAGGGGAACCGCACATACCATTATCGAAGATCATGTTGACCCGGACCTGTTATTCGTCGGTACCGAGTTTGGGCTGTTCTTTAGCAATAATGGTGGCAGTAGCTGGTCAGAACTCACATCCATTCCAACCGTCGCCGTTCGAGATCTTGAAATCCAGCGACGAGAAGGAGACCTGGTTGTCGGCACTTTTGGTCGCGGCATCTATATTCTTGACGATTATTCTGCATTACGCCTTTCTGCCGATGAGTTGAGCTCTGAAGTAACCGTCTTCAATGTGCGTGATACATGGTTGTTCGTGCCGGATGATCGTCGTGGTTGGGGCGGTAAAGGTGATTATGGTGTTGGGCGCTACACGGCTGACAACCCTCCTTTTGGAGCCGTATTTTCCTATTACCTGCCGGAAGCTCTGCAGTCGCAAAAAGAACAAAGAAGAGAAGCAGAGAAAGAACGTGCCAAAGACGGAGGCGATAACCAGTACCCAGACTGGGACCAACTACGCGCTGAAGATAACGAAGAAGAACCATCTGTCGTACTCACAGTTCGGGATGCCGATGGCAATGTTGTCCAGCGTGTCAATGGAGACGCAGGAAAAGGTTATCACCGTGTCGCATGGGATATGCGTTATCCGGCGCCGGATCCGGTAAACCTGAGCCCACGGACAGATTTTGCACCATGGCAAAGCCCTCCGCAGGGACCGATGGCCATACCCGGTGAATACACTGTTTCATTGTCAAAGCGCGTTATGGGCGAGTTACTTGATTTTGGAACCGCACAAACATTTGCCTTGAAGCCGCTTTTTGAGGGGGACCTCATAACCAACGATTTCGAGGATTTGCTGGACTTTGAAATGCAATCTGGCGCACTTTATCGGGCTGTCACCGGTGCAGACAAAGCTGCAGACGAGATTCAAAGCCGGATTGACCATTTGTTAAAAGCGGTCAACGAAACTCCATCGTCCGATGAGGCGCAGGCGCAGGCACTGCGCTCCTTGAACGGCAGAATGCGGGAATTCCAGGTAATGATGAATGGCGATCGGTCAATATCCGGGCGAGCCGAAAAAGTGCCGATGTCAATCAGTGATCGTATTGGCACTATTGTTTATGGGCATTGGAACAGCCAATCAGCTGTAACCAAGAATTATCGCGATTCCTTTGCCATCGCCGAGCACCAATTCATTGAAGCGTTGTCAGACCTCAAGTCCATTGCTGTTGACCTTTCCGAAGTTGAAGCTCAACTGCAAGCCAGTGGTGCGCCCTGGACGCCCGGTCGAATGCCAGAATGGCCACCAGGAGATAAAAAGTGAGATTGGTACAGTGTGGGTTATTGATAGTGGCGCTTTCAGTTGGCGGCTGCGGCCAGGGAGAGGGTGTTTCACCTGCGGTGAGTTTGGATAAGCCATCAGCAGCAGAAAATGCTGCGAATCTGGTAGAGGATCTTAATGGCATCTACGAGAGCTACTTTGAGGCCAATCTGGAGCTGAATCCAACATTCGCAACTTTCGTGGGTGATCATCGTTGGAATGACCGTTTTCCCAACAGTCTTGGTCCAGAGCACCGCGCTACTCAGAAAGAGCTTTGGCAGGAGTATCTGGCCAGAACGGGATCGGTAGACCCCTCCTTGCTAGCTGGTCAAGATCTGCTCAACCTGGAAATGTTCAGGAACTCACTGGAATTAAATATTGAGGGGTCAAAATTCAATGGCCACCTGATGCCCATCAACCAGTTTCGCAATCCGGCAAACTTTTTTGTTCAGATGGGTTCGGGCAGTAGCGTTCAACCCTTCAAGACAGAAAAGGATTACGACAATTTTCTGGGGCGCATCGACGGCTTTGTAGTTCTGATGGAGCAGGCGCAAGCCAATATGCGTGAAGGCATGGCGCAGGGCTACGTGCAGCCCCGCATACTGATGGAGAAAGTCATTCCTCAGTTGGAATCCCAGTTGGTTGAGAATGTGGAAGACAGTGCATTTTGGCGACCCGTCAAGAATATGCCGGAAACCTTCAGCGAAGAGGATCGGGCCCGGCTGACCAGTGCATACAAAGATGCCATTGGCACCAAACTGATACCGGTCTTTGCTGGAACCCGTGATTTTATTCGCGATGAATATATTCCCGCAGCAAGAGAAACACACGGAATTGATGGTGTTCCTGGTGGTGAGGAGCTTTATGCCTTCCTGGTAAAACGTACAACGACTACAGAACTAACGCCATCTGAAATCCACGAACTTGGCTTGAGTGAAGTGGCCAGAATCCAGGCAAGCATGCAGGCAGTAATGGATGAAGTAGGATTTGAAGGGGATTTGAAAGCTTTTTTTGAATACCTCAATACCGATCCACAATTCTATTTTGATGAAGGCCCACAACTCATTGAGGGTTATGACTCTTTACGCGATGAAGTTCATGAAAAGGCCATGCTGCTTTTTCATCGGTTTCCAAGTGCGCAATATGAAATACGTGCTGTTGAACCATTTCGTGAGAAATCCGCATCGGGTGGCTCGTATATGCGTGCCGCACCAGACGGATCACGCCCGGGTGTCTTCTACGCCAATACCTATGACATTAAGGCCCGGCCCAAATGGTCAATGGAATCACTATTTCTGCATGAGGCCGTACCTGGCCATCATTTCCAGGGGTCATGGACACTGGAAATAGAGGGCTTGCCCAGATTTCGTAAGTTTGGTGGTTATACAGCCTACAGCGAGGGTTGGGGACTGTATGCCGAATCATTGGGTAAGGAAATGGGCATGTATTACGACCCCTATCAATATTTTGGTGCATTGAATGCAGAGCTCTGGCGCGCGATTCGACTGGTCGTAGACACAGGTCTGCACTCCAAAGGATGGACCCGTGATCAGGTGCTGGATTATATGTATGCCAACTCCGCTTCAAAACCGGCACGTGCAATTTCAGAAGCAGAACGTTATATGGCTATACCCAGCCAGGCACTAGCCTACAAGGTGGGGCAGTTGAAAATTACTGAGCTTCGAAGGCGAGCCGAAGCTGCACTGGGTGACGAGTTTAATGTGAAGGACTTTCATAGCCAGGTGCTCGACGATGGGGCCTTGCCATTAAGTGTTCTTGAAGCAAAAATTGACCGCTGGATCAGCAGCCAGCTTTGAATAGGAAGATTGTTCAGGGGCCTGCGTCCGTGCGCAAATTGTTGCTGTTGGCTGTATTAGCAACTTTCTGTGTTTTGATCAGTGGCTGTGCGGGCACTGCCAAAGGGATAGAAACCTCGGTTTTCAAGCAGCGCGGAAGTAATGCTTCCCTTGAATTGAAAGCCCCGGAAGCCGCTGCGCTGGTCATCATCCGTTATCCTGCGATGATCCACTTCGAAGCCGAGAACCTGTTTATCAGTTCTTACGCAGTCAACGCCATTGGCGGCGATGGCCTGTATTCGGTTTTTGGTAAAACCCAGACCTCACGAATCGTTCAGGCAGTCATGGCCAAATCAAGTTACTTTGCCATGTCACTTTACAAGGAATTAAAAGAAAAACTGCCTGAGGGCTCGGTATTGCTTTCGCCGCATATTATTGTCTGGGATGACGAACGTCAGATGCACAGCCGGCCGATCCTTGCCAGTGAGCAGATCCCGGGCGTGTTGACCATTGATTTCAATGTCTATTCTTTTCCGGATGCCACAGAATTAATGGAATCACCGCCGGTGACCTTTGGTGATCTTGTAACGCCCCTGGTTACCGTAAAAAGCAGCCGTTGGCTAAGTCCGGCCTTGAATGGACTGCTCATATCCAGTTCGCCACTAACCGAAGCAGCCTGGCGCCAGTCACGCGTACAAACCAATGCTCATCTTCAAAGACGTCTTGAAGGCAGGGCTGAAGACCGTTTTGCCTCACTTGAGTTTGTGTCTTTTTTATCTGAACGTAATGCAGTCTCTGAAAATGCACCGGCACAATCTGTAGGCCAGCCTGTCAGTCATACAACCGGCGGCTTACTTGCGATTGAGCAGTATGGTGTCGAAAAAATCCAGATGAATGGTGAACAAGTAGCCGACCTGGTCGAAG
>JBLHGQ010000002.1:0-78673 GCA_047614505.1 Rhodothermales bacterium
AATCTGAGTAGTCATCCGAACGACCTGCAATCGATACTTCGAAGTTGTCACCAAATGGCAACAGAGTTTCAAAGAAGAAAGAGGTTACGTCGCGAATACCACCAGCAGAGTTACCGGCAGAACCACCCACCTGACCAGCTTCTGACAACGAGTCATAACGGTCAAAGTAGCGAACTTCACGGTACTCAGCACCAGCAAACCACTGAACCGGTCCGGCGTCGAGCTCAAACATGTCCCACGCAACAGAAGCAAAAGCTTCGTCCTGGTCGTAGTTAGAGATACGTGAAATCACAACCTTCATAGAGTTCAGCACGCTGGCTGGATTTTGGCTTGGGTACTCAAGGTCATATGCGCCACTTTCAATCAGGGCAGATGCCGCTGAACGAAGCAGGTAGTTACGACCGATATCATAGGTCTTGTTCTTGGTCTTGCGCAGACCGAAGTCAACTTCTGCATTTCCAACCCACCCGGTCATACCGAAGGTAAAGTCGTTCATGAGATTTTCAACCTCAGAGTCACGATTACCCAGCGAATCAAAACGATGCCACCAGTTAACAGATGCCGGCGGTCCAAAAGCAGGATCGTACAGCGAGCTAGCAGGATTGGTCGGGTTGTTCGGACTGGCAGCGGTCAAAGGTACTGAGAAGTAGCTTGAATCCGGAACCGGCGCATAACGACCGAAAGACCATGAAGAGTTAGCGCTGGCATTCATCCAGACACTCCAGTCATTATTGATTTCGTGACTGGCTTTAATGTACAGAGACTTGTTGCTGGTTGAAGCTTCATCAGCTGAAACAAGCGTGAAGTCATATGCACAACGGGTGCCATTTACAGAAGCGGAGCTACCGGTGGTAAAGAAGCCGGTACCAGGATAATCACATGAATTACCGCCGCCATATGAAGTCCAGTCAAAGTTATCGTAGCCACCGGTTAATGTGGTGAAGCTGTTGCCATAAATAGAGGCACCAGTACGATTCCACGGAAGATCACGTGCAAAAATAATGTCACGATCATTCCAGGAAACACCACCGATCAATCTTGAAGTGGAGCTTGAAGCACCAAAGGCAATTGAACCTTCTTCACGATCGCCGCCTTCATGCGTGATGCTGGCTTGACCAATCATGAGCTCAGCGCCCTGGAAGTCTTCGCGAAGTACCACGTTGATTACACCACCGATCGCATCGGTACCGTAGATAGCTGAAGCGCCATCGGTCAGTACTTCAATACGCTCGATTGCGCCCAGAGGAATCTGATTCAAATCCTGGTTAGCACCTGTAGAAGGTGACTTAGGCAGACGACGACCGTCGACCAGAACCAGGGTGCGTGAAGAACCGATACCGCGCAGTGCTACTGAAGATACGCCCTGTGCAGAACTACCGGAAGCAGGACGGGATGAACCGGCACTGTTAAAAGTAAGATTACGTAGCATGTCAGCTGCTGAGCTTTCGCCTGACAACTCGATCATGTCACGATCGATAACGGTTACGGGCAACGCGCCCTCGACGTCAGTACGTTTGATGCGCGAACCAGTTACCTGGACACGATCAAGCTCAACGCCTTCTTCGTCATCTGCATCGTCTTGCGCGATAACAGCAAGCGGGGTAGCGGCAAGTCCGAGGACCAGCACACTACTCAAGCTGTTTCTCACAGCATTAGATAGTGGATTACGGTTGATTTTCATTTCTCATATCTCCCAAAACTACTTTGGTTTGGTTGGTTTTAAACTCGATCGAAGATTCCCTACAGAGGTTTAGTTAATGCATGCATAAAACCGTCTGCTGGGCTTTTCCCCAACTTGGCGTGCATAGTACCTCATGTAAAGCATAAAGAAAAGGCTTTGTTAACGAATTGTTAAATCCACATTAGGGCTATATTCCATGCGGCATACAGCCTGTTTGCCGCGCATCTAAAACGCAAAAACCCGGCCAGGAAAACCCGGCCGGGCGTCGTAAATACGATAATTGCTGTAGATACCGATAGTTACTTGTGGCCTATACGAATATCTCCACTGAATGTTTCAACCCGAATCACCGCTCCACTGTCACCTTGTGAGTGCTTTAGGTGGCTACCTGGACCAAAAGATTCTTCGTTCGGGCTTCCGAATTTACTGCTGATATCACCGCTGAAAGTCTGTGCACCAAACTCACCTGACTGAGTCGAAGGAAGATATAAGTCCACATCACCACTCATACCTTCAACGGTAAGTTTTCCACCATCAGAAAGGGCAAGGCGCAGCTCCAGAGAACCGGATACGGTTTCGAACTTGCCCAGTTCAATGTCACCTGCGTTCAAATTAACATCTCCGGAAACAGTACTGACTACGATCTCACCACTTAAGCCTGCTAAATCGATATCACCTGAAACAGATTCTGCGCTTGAGCGACTGGAAGAGCCTTCAAATTCAAGACTGCCGCTGACCGAAGATAACTCCAACCTGTCTGATTCAGCCTCAACCCAGATGTCGCCGCTAACCGATTCCGCATTGATACTCGAGCCTTTACTTCCAGTGATAGTGATATCTGCACTAACCCCTTCAGCCACGATGTTGGCACCGCGTGGCACGGTCAGCTGTAACTCAGCTTCATCATAATTATCGTAATCACCAATGTTTATCACTTCAAACTGGACGCCATTCGCGTTCTCGGTAATTTTCAATTCTTGATTACTACCCATCCTGCCGGTGAGGTGAACTTCGTTGCGATCCCAAACGGTGATCGTAATTTCACCTGCCACATTGCTGACTGATACTGTTGCATCTGGTGAAACGTCCCGGCTTTCGTCCAGATCATCTGCCAGTACCGGGATGGACAGCAGTACCAGTACGCAAAAAGCGATGGGCAATTTAAATGTTTTCATGTTTTTCTCCGGCTGAAGTGATCCAGCATTGCAATTTGCTTCATAAAACCAAGTTGTTGTGAACGCAGGTCAAGAAGCTTTTGGTTGAGATATGAATTTTCCGGGTAGTCGTGCAAAGCCGACTGAAGTGCCGTTTCAGCCTGTTGCAGTTCGACCCAGCTGTTTTCAATATTTTCTACAGTTTGTGTTTCAAGCCGAACCCGGGAAGAGCCTACCGGGATAAACTCCCTAAAGGCAGCCTGGTATTCACGTTCGGTAGCTTCAAGCGCAGCTTGCAACGCCACATCCATTACTTGGCTTGTGGGTTGCGGATGTTCTTCATTACCAATTTGCCGGCCGGACATTAGTCCGGCAACAAATGCAATGACAACTGAAGCGGCAACTGCCTCATTGCGCCAACTTCTACGCCCGGCGAGTTGTTTTTCTCGACCGGATATAGGTGAAAGGCGCGATACAATCTCAGGCCACAACTCCCTGCCGGGCTTTATGGACTTGGAAAGCTGATGTAATCCAGTTACCAGTTCGTCTTCATTAATGATCGATTTATTCATGATTCAATGCCTTTATAACCAGTTTCCTCGCCCGGTGAAGCTGGGCCTTGGAAGAGCCAACTGCCATTCCTGTTATTTCTGCGATTTCCGTGTGCTGGTAACCTTCAACATCGAATAAAACCAACACCGTTCGGGCCCTTTCAGGCAAAGCCATAATTGCTTGCTCCAGATCACTCCTGAGCCCCTGGCTTACATCTGCGGCACCCATTGCGGTTCTTTCAACCGACTCGTCCATGACTGCTTCGTATTTCACTTTCCGTAAACGGATTCTCCGGTCACCCAAAGCCACATTGACCGCAATTCGGTGGAGCCAGGTACTAAAACTGCTGTCACCTCGGAAAAGATCTAGTTTGCTCCAGGCTTTTATGAACGATTCCTGTACCAGGTCTTCAGCAAGTCCGGCATCCCCGCCACACAGACGCCAGCACAGTGCATATATTCGGCCACTGTTCATCTGATAGAGCCGCTCGAATGCGCCGGTATCACCACCCCGGGCACTTTCTACCCAGGAGTTCTCTTCAGGGCCTGTTATAGGCTGAGCCGGTTCGCGTGATGACACTGCCTGTATTCCTCCCATAATGATTTGATGACATAAAGTCGCCCAGGGTTTAAACGGGCACAGAAATTAATCAGGAAACAGTGTCCGGCAGGACGTGATGTCATGCAACTGTCAGGAAAGGGATGAATCGATCCTTAGCTCAATGCAGATGAGACCTGCGTCAACTCAGTAAGCAGTTCAGAGGGCAAGCGATCACCGTACTCGTTGAGGTAAGCAAGGATTTCATCCATTTCTGTTGACCAGGCAGCCTGATCAACCCGCAGCAGTTCGGCCAGGGTAGCAGAATCAATTTCCAGGCCGGAAATATTAATTCCATCCGGCATTGGCAATCGACCAATAGGCGAGTCAACTGCGCCAAGCTCCCCTTTGCAGCGACCAATGATCCAGTCCAGTACCCGCATGTTCTCGCCAAAACCCGGCCACATGAAACTACCCTCTTTATCCTTGCGAAACCAGTTCACGTGATAGATTCCCGGTGGATTGCTTATCCGGTTTCCTATTTCCAGCCAGTGCTGCCAGTAGTCAGCAAAGTTGTATCCACAAAATGGTTTCATTGCCATGGGGTCACGCCTGACCACACCTACTGCTCCTGTCGCTGCCGCTGTAGTTTCGGATGCCATGCTGGCACCAAGCAAAACGCCATGAGCCCAGGATTTGCTTTCCATCACTAAAGGCACGAGTCTTTCCCGTCGTCCGCCAAACACGATTGCAGAAATTGGAACTCCGCGTGGTGCTTCGGCCTGGTCAGAATATGAGGGGCACTGATTGATAGATACTGTAAAACGTGAATTAGGGTGTGCCGCTTTTCCGGCCGCAGGATCGTATTCACGGCCCTGCCAATCTTTTTCCGGCGTCATGGCATCTTTGTTTTCCCACCAGGGTTGACCGTCCGCGGTCATGCCAACATTGGTAAAGATTGCGTCGTGATCCAACATAGCCAGGGCATTCGGATTCGTCTGCGCATTGGTACCCGGTGCCACACCGAAAAACCCTGCCTCAGGGTTTATGGCCCACAGTCGACCGTCTTCACCCGGATGCATCCAGCAAATGTCATCACCCACTGTCCAGACTTTCCAACCCGGGTAGGAATCGGGTGGAATGAGCATGGCAAGATTCGTTTTTCCGCAGGCTGATGGAAAGGCCGCTGCGATGTAGTGCGTCTCACCCTGCGGGTTTTCAACACCAACAATCAGCATGTGCTCCGCCAGCCAGCCTTCCGTTCGGGCCTGGTGACTGGCAATTCTCAAGGCATGGCATTTTTTACCCAGTAATGCATTTCCTCCATAGCCGGAGCCAAAACTCTGAATCATCAGTTCATCAGGAAAGTGCATGATAAAACGACGGTCCGGGTCTAGCTCGCCAATCGAATGCAAGCCCCGTACAAATGAGCCTTCCCGCTCAATACGTGCCAATGCTGCACTGCCCATTCGCGTCATCAGCCGCATATTGGCAACCACATAAGCACTATCTGTAATTTCCACCCCACATCTTGAGAGCGGTGAATCGATCGGGCCCATGCAATATGGAATGACATACATGGTCCGGTCTCGCATGCATCCTGCAAACAATCCCTGCATTTTCTCTTTTGCTTGAGCTGGATCCATCCAATGGTTGTTTGGTCCGGCATCTTCAGGCTCAGAAGTGCAAATAAAAGTGAGGTGCTCTACCCGTGCAACATCGCCAGGATCAGAGTGATGAAGATAACAACCAGGATGGGTTTGCTGGTTTAGCTCAATGAGCTCACCAGAATCCAGCATTTCTGATATCAGACCATCGTGTTCCGGCTGGTCGTCTGTGCACCAGTGCACTTGATCAGGCCGGGTCAGGCTTTCAATAGAACTCACCCAGTCTTTGAGAGTTTGGTTACTGGTCACTTTTGCTACTCCGGTAATGGTGCCGAGTCATCATGGGAAAGGCGCGCAGGATAGCGGTTGGCGAAAAGGAATTCAAACAACAAGGCGTTTTAATCCGGTATCAGTGTTGCGATGACGTGTTCAACATATGCCTCAAACTCATGGTCGCGAGTGATGGGGGTCTGTAGCTGTCTCATTAATTGCAAAAACCCCAGGTAAACCGAATAAACCAGTCTCGCGCGATGACCGGCTTGTTCTGCCTCGAATCCCAATTCTTCAAAAGCGCTGGCAACATGCCTCATACGCCTTTTGGCTACGCGCTCCAAAACCGGCACGACCTGATTATGGTCGGATGCAGCACACAACGAGCTGAAAACACCATGAGTAAGGCGTTCATGACCAATCCGGCGAAAAAAGGAAATCAGACGCTCCCTGGGCTCGACAATGGCACTCAGTGCCATGCTCAGGTTGCGGGCATCATGTTCCTCCCACTGCAGCAGTGCTCGCTCAAGCAACGTTTCGCGATTCGGAAAGTGCCAATAAAAACTGCCTTTGGTTATTCCCATTCGTTTCGCAAGTGGCTCCACGGCTAACGCTGTAATTCCTTTTTCAGAAATCATTTCCAGAGCTTCACGCTCCCAGTCTGCTGCGGTCAGCGTGGCTTTGTCCTTTTTGGCCATAAATTGCTACTTCAACGTGTGTCACATCTGAATTATCAATCATTCTGATGATTTAGAACACGACATGCCAGCAATATCATTGACTTTCCACCTTTCATTTTCCATACTCTGGCGTATGGAAACTGGTTCTTATCTGCTAATTGCACTATTGAGCGCCTCTTTGGGTTGCGCCTTTATTGGTACTCGCCTGTTAACCTGGTCAGTTGCGATGACTGGTATCTGGCTGGCATTCAGCTTTGCTGGCCAGATGTCAATATTTACAATTATTTTCAGCGCACTGATATTGGCGGTCATCCTCATTCCTCTCAATACTCCGGCGATCAGAAGACCATTTTTCACGGCGCCCTTCCTGGCCAGATACAAAACCATGCTCCCAAGTCTTTCTGACACAGAAGCTGTTGCACTTGAAGCCGGTACTGTTGGCTGGGAAGGACAGTTATTTTCCGGCAAACCTGATTGGAAAACATTGCTAAAAAGACCATGGCTTGAACTTACTAAAGAAGAGCAGGCATTTGTGGATGGTCCGGTTGAAGAGCTTTGTGGAATGCTTAATGATTGGGAAACCACGCATGAGAAAGCCGATCTTAGTCCTGAAGTCTGGAGCTTCATCAAGGAACAGCGCTTCTTTGGAATGATCATACCCAAACAGTACGGTGGTCTGGCATTTTCGGCGATGGGACATCGGGCTGTTCTGCAAAAGGTATCTACAGTAAGCGCGGTCGCTGGCTCAACAATCGCGGTACCAAATTCTCTGGGCCCCGCTGAACTGATTTTGCACTATGGAACGCAGGAACAAAAAGATCACTATCTTCCGCGCTTGGCGACAGGAGAGGAAATTCCCTGTTTCGCATTAACTGGCCCGACCGCCGGCTCTGATGCCACGTCCATTCCTGATTACGGGATAATTTGTCAGGGTTCATACCAGGGACGCGACGTTTTGGGAATGCGTCTGACTTTCGATAAGCGCTATATAACTCTTGCCCCGGTAGCCACATTGATTGGCCTCGCGGTCAGGCTTTACGATCCCGATGGTTTATTGGGTGATACTGAAAACCTTGGCATTAGCCTGGCACTGATGCCCGGGGATACCGAAGGTCTGGAAATCGGCACTCGCCATATGGCGCTCAATATTCCTTTCCAGAATGGTCCATTGAGAGGCCAGGATGTTTTCCTGCCCCTTGATGCTTTGATCGGCGGTAAAGAAATGGTTGGACACGGTTGGCGGATGCTAATTGAAGCACTTTCGGTAGGCCGGGCGATCACGCTGCCTTCGTCCTCTACTGGTGGAGTCAAGATGTGTGCACTCGCTACCGGTGCTTACGCCCGAATTCGCAAGCAGTTCAATATGCCAATTGGACGATTTGAAGGAATCGAAGAAGCGTTGGCCCGCATAGCGGGAAAAACCTACGCAATTTCCGCCCTGTCACGAATGACTGTTTCTGCGGTCGATCTCGGCGAAAAACCCGCAGTCCCCTCATCGATCGCCAAGTACCACGCCACTGAAATGGCAAGGCAGGTCATTACCGATGCGATGGATATTCATGGCGGTAAGGGTATTGTACTGGGGCCACGTAACTACCTTGGCCGCGCCTGGCAGGGTGCGCCGATCTGGATCACTGTTGAAGGCGCCAACATCATGACGCGTAGTCTCATGATTTTTGGTCAAGGCGCGATTCGCTGCCATCCTTTCGTTTTGAGGGAAATGAAAGCAGCACAACTTGATTCTGAAGAGGAAAGCCTGCAGGCATTTGATGGCTTGTTGTTCGGGCACATCGGCTACAGTATTCGTAACGCGGTACGAAGTTTCGTTCTTGGTTTCAGCATGGGTCACCTTGCCCATCTGCCATCTAATAAAAATACAGCCCCTTTTTACAAGAAACTTTCCAGATATTCAGCTGCCCTGGCGTTTAGTTCAGACCTTGCCATGGCTACATTAGGCGGGAAACTCAAGCAAAAGGAACTGACCTCAGCCCGCCTCGGGGATGTTCTTAGTCAGTTATACATTTGTTCAGCCATGTTGGGCCGTTTTGAAGCGCAAGGCCGTCCCGCCGCAGATCTGCCCATTCTCGCATGGGCTATGCATGATGCCATTTTCAAAATGCAGACAGCCCTTGGAAATTTCGCAGACAATTTCCCGAACACCTGGCTGCGTGGACTACTGAAGCTGGTCATTTTTCCTTTGGGAAGACGGGATAAGTATCCCGGCGACAGACTTGGTCATAAAGTGGCCCAACTGCTCATGTCACCTTCGGAAACCAGAACCCGGCTCACCAACGGTATATACAACTCTGCAACTCATGGTCATCCGATCGGCATGATGGAACAGGCGTTACCAGAGATTATTGCTAACGAACCGCTGGAGAGAAAGATTCTAAAGGCGCAGAAAGATGGCCAACTCACCGCACTTACCTGGGAAGATCAATTACAGCAGGCGCTGGATAAAAAGATCATTTCACACGAAGAAGCGACCTCACTCACACGCAGCAGAGAATTGACCATGGAAATAATTGCGGTTGATGAATTTGAATCATCGGCTCTTTGCCTGGATAAAGTTGCGAGCGAAGATATTAAAGCCCCGCAAGCAGCCTGAGACCGACATCACCGTTTAAAATTCAAACCTACTGCGAATACCGGCATAGGCTGACCTTCCCGGTCTGGCAAAGCCCAGAACTTCCTCATAATCCTCATCGAGTAAATTATTCAGCCTGGCTACAAAATCCAGGTTCTCATTAACGCGCCATGAACCGGCAAGATTAACTTCTGTATATGAGGCCAAAACGACCTGCTCTGACAAGAAAGTAATGGGTGAGAAGAAGAGATCCAACTGATCACCGTTGAAGTTGACATCAAGATTTATGGTGGCCCGTTGATTCATAAAAATATAGTTGGCATTCAAATTTGCCATGTTTTTTGGACGCCGCACTTCTCGAACAGGCATACCAAGAAAGTTAAATTCAGTGGCATCGGTGTATGAGTAATTCATCTTCAAGCTTAAGCCCGCACCAATTACCGTCTCAAACCCGAGTTCGAATCCGCTACGCTCGCTGGGTGTGGCTTTATTATTTGCCGTAAAAAACCCGGAAGAAGGGTCGAATACAAAGCCGTCAATTTCGTCTTCCAGTTCACGATCAAAATAGACCAGCTGCAGTTCGGATCGATTATCAGCAAAGCTGAAATCAAACCCTAACTCCCAACCACTTGAGGACTCAGGCTTGAGGTTGGGGTTCCCTATGAATGAACCCTCGTAAAACCCAAATCTTTCAGTAAAAGTGGGCGCCTTGGATCCTGTTCCTACCGACCCCCGCAATCGCAGTGAATCAGTCAATTGACGACTGGCAGCAAGCTGCCAGGTCGTGGCATCATCAAAATCGCTGAAGTCATCAAGTCTGCCGCTGACGGACCACGAAAACACTTCAGATGGTTTAGTAAAATATTCCACTGCATAACCCGAAACATCGAAAGATTGGTTCTGATTGGGATCACCAAAAAAAGAGTCCAGACCGCGTTGCTGGTAATCCACATCTCGTTGATCCAGTGCAAAGCTTAACCGGTGCCTGCCGGACCGGTCATTACCGATATTGACGCTGGCCCTGGCCCTGAATTCCAAAGTCTCAGCTGCCGTGCCACTGGTCCAGACACCATCGGCAAAATTTTGATTGTCAGTATCAATATGATTTACCGAGATGCTTCCGGACCACATACCGCCATCAGGCTGAACCTTTATTTCACTACGCCAATAAGTCCGGCTCGCATCGGTTTGCCTGTCGGCGTCAACCGGCAATCCTGTAACAAAAAAATCAAAATCATCGAAATCACTTTCAGACTCTACATGACGGCCCAACAAGTTGATTGTTACGACCTCGCTCGCCTGAATTTCCACTCCGGCATTGATGCTGGTATTTTCAGAACCATCACGCTCTGTGCCCACTCTGGAAATATTTGTACCGTCGGTCTGCAAACGTGAAGCCCCTGCCCAGATCCGGTAACCCTCAGAACCGTAGCTACCATTTACATCAACAAAGCGAGTGTCAAAAGAACCTGTTTCCAGGTCAACGGCCAGCATTTGTTCATCAGTTGATTTCTTTTGAATAATGTTAACCACCGCAGATAACGCACCGGTTCCCCAGGTCGCACTCTGTGGTCCCCGTAAAATTTCAATGCGTTCAACATTTGATGTCAATGCATACTGAAACTGAAACTCATCTGCCGAAGCGGGGTCGTTGACAACAATACCATCCACCAGGACAAGAATATGATTAGCTTCGGAGCCGCGCACTCGAACCTGTGTCTGTGTGCCCGGGCCGCCAGACTGACTCACCGCAAACCCGGGAACGGTTCGAAGCAGGTCTGACAAATACTTCACTTGTCTTTGCTCAATTTCAGCACGGTCAATAATGGTTATCGAGCCGGCAACATCATTTTCTGCAAGCGGCTCAAGAGACGCAGTAACAACCAGTTTTTCTAGCTCGAGGGGAATCTCCTCTGCCAAGGAACTGGCTGGAGCATTCAACAAAAGGGTAGCAACAAAAGTTAAACCAATAACAGCTTTCATGACTTTCTCCACGGCGTTCTCACCCGAACGCGTTGGGAGCAATGTTGGCTGAAATGGATGGCTTTGCCTTTCCGAAGAGGGATTTGCAGAGATCCTGAGGTTTTTTTGACCGAAAAATCTCACAAGCCCTCGCCCGCCGCGATTGCATAAAGTGAAACACTGCTGGCCGGTCTCCGGACTTGCAAAGAGCGATTACATCGCTGGTGTCTGGTCGCCTTCCCATGCCGTGGCACAGTGGCTGCATTGACCTGACCTTCGCTTACCGTTGCGGGGGCAGTGACGGAATTGCATTAAGCGCACCGTCTTCCCGTTTAATCCCCTGACCGAGCGGTCATAGGGACACCTGCAGACTCGGGGCGAGCATGCAACATTGACTGGAATGAGTCAAGCATCACAACATGAAGTTCGTAAGCTCCCTCTTGATTCGGCAGAATAGCCACATGACTTACCACATCAGATTCTTTCTATGTTTTTCTTTCATGATTTGCAGTGCCTGCTCACAGCACGCCGAGCAACGAGCGGAATTCTTTGTGTTTGGAACGCTGGTAGAAGTAGTGATACGGGATGCCGACCAGGAATCCACTGCAAGGGCATTCAGCGAACTGCAACAGCGCTTTCAACTAATGCACAGGGATTGGCATGCCTGGGAAGCGGGCACCCTCACTGAGATCAATACAGCGTTTGCAACAGGCCAAAAAATTGAGGTAAGTGACGATATCCGGCATTTGATTTTGCGTTCGCAGGAACTCGAGTTTCTCAGTAAAGGAAATTTCAATGCAACTCTCGGAGGGCTGATTGAATTGTGGGGCTTTCATACCTCTATTTTTCCGGTGACCAGCCCCCCACCTGAAACAGCAGCAATCCAAAGATTGTTGGATGCTGCGCCTTCGGCTGCCGATATCGTTTTCTCCGGTGAGATGGCCTCCAGCACCAACCCTTTGGTGCAGTTAGACTTTGGTGCAATCGCAAAAGGGTATGCGGTAGATATCGCAATTGGAATCCTGGCGCGGCACGGAATCACGAATGCCCTGGTTAATGCAGGGGGTGATTTAAGAGCAACTGGCGGCACCTTGAACGAACCATGGAAAGTTGGCATCCGAAAACCAGGCGGTGGTGTGATTGGCGGAATTGAAATTATTGGGGATGAGGCTGTCTTTACATCCGGAGTTGACCAAAGATATCTGGAACAATCTGAACTGCGCTACCCGCATATTCTCGACCCACATACCGGTCAAGCCGTTCAAGGAGTGGCCTCCGTTACGGTTATTGCAGATTTAGGCATTTTTGCCGATGCTGCAGCTACGGCAATGATCGTTGCAGGCAGAGAAGGGTGGCAGGAACTGACCGCGGATATGGGCTTAACAGAAGTACTGCTGATTGATGATCAGGGCGAAATATTCATGACTCCTGAAATGAGAGACCGCCTTAAACTTGAGCCTGGCGTTGAGCCAAGAACTCACGTGGTGGGCCGGGACTAGTGTCCCAACACTCAGTCCACCTTGGTAAAATATTGGAGCTAAAACATGCCTGTTTCGAGTTTTGCAACGTCAGACATCATATGGTGGTTCCAGGGGGGATCAAAGGTAAGCTCTACATCTACTTTGGCTATGGTTGGAATCAACATGATCTTCGAACGTACATCCTCAACCAGGATGTCCCCCATTCCACAACCCGGCGCAGTTAAGGTCATTGTTACATCAACACTGAATTGACCGCCCTCATCAGCTTGTAATTCACAGGAATAAATCAGGCCAAGCTCAACTATATTAACCGGAATTTCAGGGTCATACACAGTCCTGGCCTGAGCCCAAACCAATTTTTCGATATCATCGATGGTGGCGTCTTCGGGAAGACTTGGTGGCAAAACCGGCTCTTTGCCAATCGCATCAGCATCAATACCGGCCACTCTAAAAAGATTGCCATCCACAAACACGGTAAAACTACCGCCAAGTGACTGAGTGATGTAACCGACCGTTCCTACAGGCAAGGTCACTTCATCGCCAGAAGGGATCATAACGACCTGGCAATCACGTTCAAACTGGCATGGCTGACTTGTTTGGCTGAACATTTTATCGATTCAACTTTTCATTGCGAATGATTCGGAGTATTTCTTAAATGCGGGCCTGTTCGGACAATTCAAGACAAGCGCCTCCATAAGTTCATTATGCCACTCACATCCCCTGATGATCTAAGTCATATTTCTAAATGAGAATGATTGTTATTTGTATTAACTACGATTATTATGTACATCTCAAACGAGAATGGTTCTCATCAGCAAGAAATGTGAAAAGGAATACTTTTGTGCCGGGATTTTTTTCTAAACTTAGCGTGGTGATTTTGCTCGTCAACCCCCTCAGCGGTGTGACCGATTGTGAGCAAAGCGGGGACAGAGCCAAAACTGACAGCAGCCTGGCCTGTCGCCCGCTGGAAAATGTCACGATCCTTGGCATTGCTCAGGATAGAAGCAAAATTGCCGGCGCTGCTACATTGATTGGTGCATCGGAACTGGAAGCTTTCGCAACTGTAGATGTAAGCCGTGCTCTACGCCGTGTACCCGGCACTTCCTTGCAGGCCGAAGATGGTTATGGCCTGCGACCCAATATCAGCATTCGGGGTACACCGAGTGAACGATCAAGCCGAATCACTCTACTTGAAGATAATGTTTTGATTGCCCCGGCCCCTTATGCGGCGCCCGCGGCATATTACTTTCCCAGCTTCGGACGAATCAATGCAGTTGAGGTATTGAAAGGGCCGGCAGCTATTTCCCAGGGCCCCTACACTATCGGTGGCGCATTAAACCTGCTATCAACCCCGATACCTGATCGATTGAGTGGCCAGGTCAGAATGGAGGGAGGATCTGACAGTTCATGGCGAACTCATGCCTGGTATGGTGATAGCGACAGCCGATTTGCATGGATGGTCGAAACCCAGCTTTGGAAGTCGGATGGCTATCAGGATATTGACCGATCAAAAGCCAACACCGGACTCGATAAATCCGACTACCTTGCAAAATTTCGAATTTCCTCAGACCCCGCATCGAATGTTTATCAGTTCCTGGACATCAAACTTCAAAGCTCCAGCGAGGACTCTGGACAGAGCTATCTCGGACTTAGTGACGAAGATTTCAGGGAAAATCCTATCAGACGTTATGGGCTCTCGGCGCTGGATAATTTACACAATACCCATGACCAGATTGTTCTAAGTTGGCATATCGAACCATTTGACGGTCTCGATTTTTTCGTAACCGCCTACAACAACAACACTGCACGGGCCTGGTATAAGACCGAGGGTATTGATTTCAGCGGCAGCGAAAACAGCAGCGAATTTAATCGGACCAGCTGGTCATCAGTGATCAACGCCATCAATAGCACCTCGATCATTGACGGACTATCGAGCGAGGCCTTGCAGGCAATTCTGGATGGCGCCGACACTCTGCCAGGATCAATTCAAATCCGCAACAATGCGCGCGAATACTACTCTAGAGGCGTTCAGGCTGGCGGAAATAGGCGATTTGATTCCGGAGAAACGACGCACAATTTAAAATTTGGCATCAGGCTACATCGTGATCAGGAAGACCGGATGCAACGCAATGACAGCTATCAGCAGCAGGGTGGCTCACTTCTATTAAGCGACACTGGCAAACAGGGCAATGCAGGCAATCGTATTCAGGAAGCGCAAGCGTGGTCATTTTTTGTCCAGGACCGGATTGAGATTGGACAGTGGACCATTACGCCGGGCTTGCGTTACGAAAATATCGAGCAGAAACGGATCGATTTTGGTGCAAACCCGGCTAATCCTTCAGGAAGGGCAGCAACGGATGTTAAGTCCCAACGGCAAAACAGCGAAGATTTCTGGTTGCCTGGAGTTGGTGTTTTGTTTGATATCAATGATCAGTGGTCATTGATCGCAGGCGTTCATAAAGGTTTCAGTGCACCCGGAGATAAACAGGGCGTTGAAGCTGAGGAAAGCATCAACTATGAGGCCGGATTCAGGTATCAATCCGGGGGTCTGAATATTGAAGCGATTGCATTCTTTCAGGACTATCGGAACCTGCAGGGAATTTGTACTGCCTCAAGTGGAACGGGATGTGAAATTGGGGATGTATTCAATGGTCAGGCAGTGTCGATTCCCGGACTGGAATTCACGCTTACACATGAGCTCGCCCCTGAAAAATCGTTCTCGATGCCCCTGCAGATTACTTACACCTGGATGGATGCGCAATTTGACAGCGATATAAGCGATTCTGAGTTCTTTGGTGATGTTGTTGCAGGCGACCCGGTGCCATACATCCCCGACCAACAACTGTTTGTGTCATTGGGGCTGGAGCTTGGGCTCTGGGCAGCATATTTAAGTGGGAGTTACGTGGATTCAGTATGTACGATAGCCAGTTGTGGCGCGTTCCAAAAAACTGACTCAAGCACGATATTTGACCTTGGCGTTCATTACCAACTGAACAGCCGTCTGGAGCTTTTCACAGTAGTGGAGAATCTAAGCGCCCAATTAGATATCGCCGGCCGTCAGCCCTATGGTGCCCGGCCGGGCAAAGACAGAAGTTGGCTGCTGGGCGCCCGTCTCGATTTTTAATCTCCAAAGGTCAACTTCCAGCCACAAGCAAACCTTGAACTTATGCTTTTATTCAGCCCTTTTGTTTGATTCGGCCAATTGGATATCAGTTTTTGGTTACAATTTTAGAGGTTGGCAGGAGCCTCAATGCTTGTAGGCAGTTCACTAATATTTGTGCATAACCCCAGAACTGGAGGAAATTCCGTACGGGATTACCTGCGTCATGCTGTGCCTGACAACTATTTTCCTGAGGCAGATACTGCCATGCCTGACAAAGACAAAATGTGGTTTGTCCACCAGGGACTGGCTATTACACACCAATACGCCCAGAGGCTCGGTCTTGACCCATTTGTTATTCCAACCCTGGTATGCATTAAGAAACAAATACCAACTCTGCGCTTGTGCATGCTGGGATGATATTATTGCGTCACTCAATTACACACTCACGGGCGCTTCAAATGATGCGAGCCAGAAAATCATTTTCTATTGCAGCGGGATTTACCATGGCTGCAGCGACGGTTTTCACCACTATCAACGCTGCGGAGCCGCTGGAAATTCTGCCCTTTCCTCCCGGAATGGGCAATCCGGTCTGGCTGGCTGAACGTCAAGCAGCACAAATCGCCACCAGGGGTGATTTCAAGTCATTCGTGGACTTTGGTTTTAAAGACCTGCGACCTGAAAGTGGCATCACATTCAAACACCGCATCGTCTCGGACGCAGGTGAAACATACAAGGCGGTCCATTACGATCATGGTAACGGCGTGTCAGTTGCCGATGTGGATGGCGACGGACATTATGATATCTACTTCACCAACCAGGTTGGCGCCAACGAACTGTGGCGTAACATGGGCAACGGCAAGTTTGAAAACATCACCGATACGGCAGGGGTTGCGGTGGCAGATCGAATCAGCGTCACATCCTCATTCGCCGACATTGACAATGACGGCGATCAGGATCTTTATGTGACCTCGATGCGCAAGGGCAACCTGTTGTTTGAGAACGACGGCAAGGGGCATTTCAGTGACATCACTGCCCAGTCCGGACTGGGTCACGTGGGTCATTCCTCGGGCGCTTCGTTTTTTGACTTCAACCGCGACGGTCTGTTGGACCTGTACCTCAGCAACGTGGGCCAATACACCAGTGAACTGCTGCAAAGGCAGACCTACGAGGGCGTGGATTACAGTTACCACGTGGGCTACACAGATGCCTTCGCGAGTCATAATATTCCATCCCGTACCGAACACAGCCTGTTGTTCCAAAATCTGGGCGGCAAGCAGTTCAAAAACGTCACTAGCTCCATGTACCTGGTGGATTCAGGATGGTCGGGTGACTCACACATCGTTGATATCAACGATGACGGCTGGCCCGACATTTACGAAATCAACATGCAGGGCCACGACAAGTATTATGAAAACAACAAGGGTGAATCTTTCATAGCAAAAAGCCGTGCTGTTTTCCCGAAGACCTCCTGGGGTGCGATGGGTATCGCAGTGTTTGACTGGAATAACGACGGCCGTATGGATATTTACATCACGGACATGCATTCCGATATGAGCGCCAAGGCGGCGCCGGATCAGGAAAAGGAAAAATCAAATATCACCTGGCCCGAAGAGCACCTGCAAAGCGGCGGAATGAGTATTTACGGCAACACATTTTTTGAGAAGCAGGCCGATGGCAGTTTTAAAGAAATATCGGATAGCATCGGCGCCGAAAATTATTGGCCCTGGGGCCTGAGCGCAGCAGACCTGAATGCGGACGGATTCACTGACGTGTTTATCGCTTCAAGCATGAATTACCCTTTCCGTTATGGCGTAAATTCAGTTCTGATCAATGAGCAGGGTGAACGTTTCCGGGATGCGGAATTCATTCTGGGCGTTGAGCCGCGCCGTGACGACGCCGTCATGCGGCCCTGGTTCGCACGTGATTGCACCGGAATCGACGAGGAAACCCGCAAGAATATGAGCATCATGCTCAAGCAGCGGGAATGTATCAAAAATGAGGGCAACTTCATGGTACATGGTGCCCTGGGTAGCCGTTCTTCGGTGGTCTTCGATTTCGACAACGACGGTGATCTGGACATCATTACCAATGATTTCAATTCCTCTCCGCTGGTGCTGGTGAGTAATCTGTCGGAGCAACTGGACTCATTGAGTTACCTGAAGGTTCGCTTGCAGGGCACGGTCTCCAATCGCAGCGGACTCGGCTCGCGGGTGATTGTAAGGGCAGGCGGACGGCAGTATGTTCAGGTGCTCGACGGCAAATCCGGTTACCTGTCTCAGAGTCTGAAACCTCTGTATTTCGGCTTGAACGGGGCGGATAGCGTGGATGCCGTAGAAGTGCACTGGCCGTCAGGTCAAGTCCAGAACATTAAAAAAGACATCCCACGAAACGGCCTATTGGACATCACAGAACCCACGCAGTGAAATAACAGTCGCTTCAGGCCACGGAAGGTGGCATGGAAGCGCAGTAACGGGCCAGGTATTCCTCGTGCGTCTGCATGTTGACGGCAGCCTGTTCGATGATCTGTTTCATCTGGTCAAAGCGGCCTTTCAGGCGCTCGAAATCATAATTGTCCAGAATTGGATCATAAGTTTCGGGCCACTGGTCCTGTCCGAGCCATACGGAAACCCAACTGGTATTGGGGAACGACTCTTCCTCGTAAAAAGCAACCTGGCCGCGAGCTTTGAACAGGCGGATTTTGTGCGCAAGAGACTCGGGCACTGCGGGCCCCAGATAATCGTTCCAGAATGGCGAACCTTTGCGTTCAGAAGCTCGATAATGAAGCATCAGGAAATCCCTTACATTCGTATATTCCGAGCGGGTCACTTCGTTATATTCGTCAGCCAGAAGCTTATTGCAGGTCTTGTCCGGAAACAAATTGATCAGGCGCATCAGTCCGGACTGAAGCAGCGCCAGGAAAGTGCCGTCCATGGGGTCGAAACAGCCGGCCGCAGCGCCCAGAGCAATACAATTGCCGGACCAGAACTTTTCACGGTGGCCACAACGGAAATTTTGGAAATGCCGCTCATCGTCAAGGGTATGTCCGGTCGCTTTTTGCAACAGATCAAGGGCAGAATCGTCATCAAGGTGTTGGTCGTTGAACACCAGGCGGTGAGCCTGGTAGTGCTGCAAGCCAATGGCCTGGTGCCAGCCCGCATCCAGCGCAGTGATGGTGGCACAAGGCGGAGTAGTGCCTGCGGGGCTCGACCCCGACAGGATGCGGTTGGCCGGCAGCCATTCAGCCCAATCCACATAAGGAGTTTGTAGCGCCTCTCCGAGAAGGCTTGAGCATTGGCCGGAACAATCAATAAACAGGTCAGCCACCAGTTTATCACCGCCCTCCAGCGTCAGAGATTCGATCATTCCGTCCGCTTCCCGCACTGTCACGTCCGTCAGCCTACCTGTCAGGCATTTGACCCCGTTAGCCTCCGCATGCCGGCGCATGAAGGTGGCGTACTGGTTGGCATCGAGGTGGTGGGCATATATCAGCGTGGACAGAATGGAATTGAGGTCGCTGTTTGGATGCTCAAATTTTCCTTGTCTCGCGGCGGCAGCACACATCGAGTAGGTGTTGAACGGCGTTTCGTCTCCCGCCTGACGGGCCTTGACGGCGTAATTGTGAAATTGCACGAATTCGATGCTCGCTCCATGTGCACCCATCGGCTGGAAGTAATTTCGTTTGGGAAAAGTCCAATCCCTGAATTGGGTGCCGAGACTAAAAGACGCCCCGGTTTCGCGCATCAAATCCTGTTCATCGATGTCCATGCCAAGGTTAAAGGCTCGCTGAATGGGCAATGATGCCAGGGCACCGTGCTCCCGCTCATCGGCACTCGCCAGCACAGAAATCTGTATGCCGGGACGGCGCATCGCATGGGCAATACTCGCAGCCGCCACCCAGCCGGTGACCCCGCCGCCGACGATAATAATGCGCTCAACAGCCGTGTCATTCATATCTGCTTACGAAAGTCCTTTTGTAGGTGCTTTCACGAAGTCGCCAGATCTGCTGCACAATTTTTAGAGATGGTGCTGGCATGGCCAGCCATCGAGTCGGCAGATTGCCGGATGATAGTTTTGATCTGTGCAAGCCGCTGGCGGATTTCGGCGTCGCTAACACCGTCCACCCTGGGGTCGTAACCTTGAGGAATCACGTGTTGCCCGATCAGCACTGACAGCCAGCTGGGCTCATTAAACAGCTCTGAACTCTTGAAGGAAACGTGGCCTCGATGCCGGAATAATTCTACCCGGTGTGTCAGGTCATCGGGAACACTCATATTGCGACAATAATTCCAGAAAGGTGTGTCGACCCTTTGGGTTTCCTTGTAATGCGCAATCAGCAGATTCCTGACCTGCCTGTACTTATTGTCGATCTGCCGGTTGAATTCATCAGATTCAACAGCATTGAAACTTGTGTCCGGAAAATTCCGGATCAATTTCATGATCGCGGACTGTATAAAGTAAATCGCGGTCGATTCCAATGGCTCCAGAAAGCCACCGGAAAGCCCAATTGCTACGCAATTTTTTATCCACGCCTTCCTACGCTTGCCGGTGGCGAACCGGATCAGCCGCGGTTCGGCAAGTGGTGTTCCTTCGACATTGTCCAGAACCATTTGTGTGGCTTCATCATCATCCAGATATTCACTGCAGTAAACATGCCCGTTGCCGGTTCTGTGCTGCAGAGGTATGCGCCATTGCCAGCCAGCAGTGAGCGCCGTGGCGCGTGTGTGTGGAGCCGGATCACCGACGTTTTCACTCGGCACTGCCAGGGCGCGGTTGCAGGGCAACCAGTGGCTCCAGTCATCGAAGCCGGATTTCAGGGTCTGCTCGATCAGCAGTCCACGAAAGCCGGTGCAGTCGATGAATAAATCACCTGCGATGCTTTCTCCACTTTCCAGTGTGATGGATTCGATAAAGCCATTTTCATTGTTCTGCTTGACCTCCACTACCTTGCCTTCCACCCTTTCCACTCCGCGCTGTTCGCACCATTCACGAAGGAAAATTGCGTAAAGGCTTGCGTCAAAGTGGAATGCATACAAGTAAGTAGAAAGCGGCGAGCGTGGGTCGCTTGAAGGGTAATCAAACCGGCCGGAACGGGCCGCCGTGATGGGCAGTGAATACTCCTCAAGTCCCGATTGGTCGCCTGCCTGACGCATTTTTAACCAGTAGTGGTGGAAACCCACACCATTGATGGCCTGTCCAAAACGCCCAAACGGATGAATATAGGAATCACCCTGACGGCCCCAGTTTCTGAATTCAATTCCCAGCTTGAAGGTGGCATTGGTCTTCCTCATGAATTCAACCTCATCAATACCGATGAACTGATTGAATTCGTGAATGGCAGGAATCGTAGCCTCTCCTACACCAATAATACCAATCTGGTCGGATTCGACCAGCCTGACCTTGTATTGCCGTGGATCCAGTGATCTGGCAAACGCAGCAGCGGTCATCCAACCGGCCGTTCCACCGCCCACGATGACAATATTTTCAATTCGATTCTGACTCATATCAATTCACCAGCCTGAATGCAGCATCGTCTTATCCTGAACCACCAGTTTTTCTTTGATACATACCACAAGCCCGCTTGGAATCGATTACTCAATAGTCGGGACCGGCCCAAAAACTGCATCTGTTGACGCTGCCCACTGAATGAAGGTGACATAGGCGGCAACATTAAACCGGATATCGGCCGGATCAACCTGGTCGAGCCGGTCATTGCGTGTGTGGTGTAAATCGAAATACAGGCTGGCGTCATGATTGAGGTCAATGACAGGCATGCCCAGATTACGCATCTGACCAATGTCAGCCCCTCCGGATGCTGCCTGCTCAGCGTTGTAAGAAATTTTCAATGGTGAGAACAACTCCGCCAGTTGCTCAAGCAGAGGCGCTGATTCTTCGCTGACCGTGCTTTTGAATTGATAGATTCTGCCTGAGCCCAGATCAGATTCCGCTCCGATAATGTGGGTATCCAATTCATCAGCATGCGCTTGCGCATATGCCTTGCCGCCATAAACACCCTGCTCTTCATTGGCAAACAGAACGACCCGAATTCCGCGGGCCGGGCGCACTGGCTGGTCAGCAACCAGTTTAGCGGCGGCCAT
Organism: Rhodothermales bacterium; assembly: GCA_047614505.1. GTDB lineage: Bacteria > Pseudomonadota > Gammaproteobacteria > Xanthomonadales > SZUA-36 > JABDJL01. The sequence continues at coordinate 21,710 of JBLHGQ010000002.1, forward strand.
AGTGATCGAAACCCCGGTTCCATCATCGATAGCGCCTTCGCCGAGATCCCAGGAATCGAGATGCCCGCCAACAACGACGAACTCTCCATTATTGGCAGAGCCATCAAATTCTCCAATCACATTTTGCGATACAGCTCGCCCGTCAAAACCACAATCAAGGTTCATTTCGACAATAACCGGCGCGCCGATTTCAAGCGCTTCTGCCAAAAGATCAGCAGAAGGGTGTGACAAAGCAGCAGAAGGAACTGGCTCACCTTCCTCTGTTCCTGAAATCATACCGGTGTGAGGAACACCGTCATAGTCAGTCCCTACAGAACGAATTAAAAGCGCTACAGCACCTTTACGGGCAGCCACATATGGCCCACGGCTGCGCTGTTTGACCGTAGCATATCCCATTCCAGATTGATGGCGCTCCATCCGTTCTGAGATAAATGCGATTTTTCCTGTAACAGATTCCGGTGCTGCTGCCTCAAGTGCTTCAAGGTTTTCGAAATGAACCACTTCGCCCTGCAATGCGCCATCCGTGCCCGGACTACCGCCAAGCGCGGTCAGGTCAAAGACCTGTGCCTTATCTCCCAATAGCGAACCGGATTCACTGTTGCGCACCCATTTAGGAAACTCAACAAACTCCAGCCAGACCCGGTCAAAACCCAGGCGGTTCATATTATCTCTGGCCCATGCGACAGCCTTGGCGTCTCCTTCAGAACCACCCATTCTTGGGCCGATTTCGGTAGTAAGCGATTCCAGAAGCTGCCAGGCAGTGTCGTCGCGCAATGCCAATTCCTGCAGGTCTTCAACAGCATTGCCAAGCACCCGGGATTCGGGTGACTCACCACAGGCAGATAAAGTGAGCATTACAGCTACAAGTGCAAAACGGGTCATGCGAAATTCCTTGGATGAATGGGGAGTCGAGTCAATCACGAACCCAACCCGGTACCCTGCACACTCATTGGCTCTAGCAATGACAGTGCTTTGTAATACACTTTTCGTTTGAATGGAATCACATTGTCCACCGGGTACCAGAAATCGACCCAGCGGTAGTCATTAAATTCCGGTTTAGTGGTGGTATCCAGCGTAACCACCGACTCATCCCCCAACAGTCTCAACAGGAACCAGACCTGTTTCTGACCAATACACAATGGCTTGCTGTGCGCTCTTTGATAGCGCTTTGGGAGCCGGTAGCGCAACCAGCCCGGTGTAGACCCAAGCACAGCTACGTGTTCCTTGGCCAGACCTGTTTCTTCATGAAGCTCCCGGTACATCGCTTCCACAGGAGTTTCGTCCGTGCGCATTCCACCCTGCGGGAATTGCCAGCCATCGTTATTGCTACGATGCGCCCAGAATACCTGGCTGTCATCTTTCATGATGACGATCGCTACATTAGGTCTGAATCCATCTGAATCTATCATGATTTCCGTACATTCTTGGTTGGCGCCTGACCATGTGGTACTTTGCGCCTTCAACGCGCAGCATGGTAATCAATTCAGCCGGACGATGCCAATACCACAATGACGATTATTTCCGTATGAAACATTTAGCATCCCGGCCATTACTGCTGACGGGCCTGTTTTTGCTTTCTATTGGCAGCATCATACACGCGAGTATCGCCGGCTCAGTTTCAATGGATTTATCAACATGGTGGTCTGCTCTCATTCACCCGCAGGGGCTAGATGGTGAAATGCTTTGGCGGTTACGATTGCCGCGCGCATTCGCCGCGTGGACTGTAGGAGCAATGCTGGCCATGTCGGGCTGCCTGATGCAGGTTTTATTGCGTAACCCGCTGGCCGACCCATACATTTTGGGCGTATCCGGAGGAGCAGCTTTCGCAGCGCTGGCAGGAATGACTCTGGGAGTTGCAGCCAATTTCATTCCATTACTGGCAATGGGTGGTGCACTGGTATCAATATTAATTGTTTTTGGGCTTGCCCGTGGCAGCGGACCCTGGAGCGGTACACGATTACTACTGACCGGAGTAGTTACTGCTGCAGGCTGGGGATCATTGATCAGCCTGATCCTGGCAACCGGCTCTGACGGTAGTCTGCGCGGCATGTTGTTTTGGTTAATGGGTGATTTCAGTTACGCCGTTTTGCCCGGCTGGGCAGTATTCGCTCTGCTGGTGGGAATCGGACTGACGATGGCTCTGGCTCGCAGTCTAAATGTACTGTCAATGGGCGAAACCACAGCAAAACTGCTGGGCGAGTCCACGCAATATCTGATGTGGCTGGTTTATGGGCTGGCGTCATTGCTTACCGCTGCTGCTGTCTCCATTGCAGGAAGCATAGGTTTTGTCGGGCTGATCGTTCCTCACTTGATGAGACTGCTTGTTGGGTCTGACCATCGCATTCTCATTCCAGCGGCCACATTATTTGGCGGTTTGTTCCTGGTGCTATCTGACACTCTGGCCCGAACTATTCTGGCCCCCCGGCAATTACCGGTCGGTGTTATCACCGCCATACTCGGGGTTCCGCTGTTCCTGGTTTTACTCAACCGGACCCGGCTAAAAGGCCCGGACTCATGAGCCTCCTGGCCTGTAAATCAGTTGCTCTGGAAATTGCTGGAAAGCATGTCGTTGACGGTCTTGATCTTGACTTCTACCCGGGCCAGTTCTGGGGTCTGATGGGTGCCAATGGCATTGGAAAGACCACGCTGATGAAATGTCTGGCCGGCCTTATCAACCCTGGGAACGGCCAGGTGTCTCTGGAAGGACAGGCTATTCTGGAGATCAAGCGCAAATCGGTAGCCCAGCGTGTGGGCATGATGCAACAACATACCGTTTATGTATTTGACGCCAGTGTTTTACAAACCGTGCTCACCGGTCGCCACCCGCACCTGGGAAGCTGGCAGCGCGAAACTCAGGACGATGTTAACAAAGCGCAAACAGTCATTGAGCAATTGGGATTGGATGGCCTTCAGGAGAGAAGTGTTACCAGCTTATCCGGCGGCGAAGCACGGCGACTTGCATTCGCTACATTGCTGGTTCAGGAACCGTCCATCATGCTGTTGGACGAACCGTCAAATCATCTTGATCTCAAGCACCAGGTAAGCATCATGAGAAGGATTGGGAATGAAGTTTACAGTGGCAACAAGCTGGCTATTGCCGCCATGCACGATGTTAACCTTGCCGCCTGTTATTGCAGCCATGTGTTGATGTTATTTGGCGATGGTGAGTGGAATGCAGGTCCAGCGGCAGAAATGTTTAGCCAGGTTCAGCTTGAACGCTTGTATCAATGCCCGGTGCAAATGGTCAATACACCGGATGGCATGCGTTTTCACCCCTCTTTTGTTGAGGCTTCCAACTGAGCTTTTAGTTCTTCGTACTTTCGCCCAAGCTTCCAGGCACCAAGGCCCCAAATGCTCAAAATCGGCAAATACAACCAGGCTATGCTGGACAATCCAAGACCCAATGTCATAAACCCTTTGAACAACCATGAGGCTGCGACATCACTGCCCCGATAAATGACAGTGTCGATAAAGTTTTTACTCTTATATTTGGTTTCACGATCTACAACAGTAAACAGCATTTCCTTGACCGGTCCCAGTACGCCGTAATTGAGAGATCTTTGCGCAACCTGCACCGCCGCAAAAAGCACCAGTCCCAACGAACTGCCCAGAATAGTAAAACCTGCTGCTAGTAATATGGGTGGCATCAATGCGGTCCGCGGCATACCAAGTGCCACCACCAGTCTGGAAGTGATCAAAAATTGAAAAGTGAATGCCAATACCTGCACAAAAAGGTCTACCCAGGAGAAAAATTCCGTGCGTTGTTCAAACCCGACAATCTCCTGATTTACCAGCACAGCAAGACCGTTGTAGAGGAAAGCAGAGACTAGATTATGCGAAAGCATTAAAAGACAGATAAGCAACAGATAGTTCGACTTGAATACGTGTACTGCTCCTTCAAGAATCTTGCCACCAATAATTTTTGCAGGCTTGTTGTTTTGTTCCGCGCGAACCCAGCGACCGAGCAATATCGCCAGAATCGTTGCGACAAACAGGCAGGCGAGTGAGATAGCCATTACGCCGCGCGAACCAATTTCTGCAACCAGATTGGCGGTCAGGAGTGGGCCTGCAATTGCACCAAGACTGCCACCGGCCATAATGCTGCCAAACAACCTCTGCGCCTGCCCCGGGCGGAAAATATCCGCCATAAAACTCCAGAATATGGACACCACAAAAAGATTGAACACGCTCAGCCAGACGAAGAAACCTCTTTGCACCCATATGGAGGTCGCCTCATCGTCGAATGCGAAGACAAAGAACAATAAATTGGACATAAAAAACAGGTAAATACCTGGAATAAACCGGCTACGCCTGAATTTTGAAACCAGCCAGCCAAAAACCGGAACTGTCATTAGCATTACAAGGAAAGTGGCAGTGTAGAGCAGGTGCAGAATATCGCTGTTGTTTGAAGCGACTGTACCGCGCAGCGGCCGCAACATAAAATAGCCACCTAACAGGAAAAAGAAATAGGCAAAAGCCAACAGAAAACGAGGCCATTCACCGGGCCTGATCCGGATAAGGCGTTCCAGAAAATTGGTATGATCCGGAGCGGACAAGCTGTCAGTCATTTTAAGCGTTCGCTGGTTTAGGGTTGGATGTCAGGCACCACGTGCCCGGCTTAGCTTTCCTGAATATTGACCGATTGCCCGGATTGAAGACGTTCATTACCACGAATCACAACCCTGTCACCCGGGGACACTGCACCAAATATTTCTATTTTATCCCCCGCGCCAATCCCGGTTGTAACATTAACTTGCTGCGCATGGTTGTTAGCATCAACAATAAAAACCGTAATGCCCTCAGGCCTAAGGACCAACGCATCTCTGGGAACCGCAAGCACTTCTTTCACCTCAGATACCGGAACCGAAACACGAACGGTCAAACCGGCCGGTAACGGTGATCCTTCCAGATCCATTCGAATCTCGAATTGATGGGTGTTTTCATCTCCAACTGCAACAACAGTTCGAACCACACCGCTGGAAATCAATGAACCGGCACGCAGATCAAGAGTTAGTCCTTCGTAAACAAAGGGATAATTTTCCAGTGGTGCCCGTGCTATCACTTCGAGGTTTTGCTGATCAATCAAGCGAATAACATCGCTACCCTCGTCCACGCGTTCACCAGGCGTCATAAGTCGCTCCACGACAACTCCATCAAATGGGGCGCTTATGGTCGTGCGTTCAAGCTTGTCGTTGTTCTGAGCCAACCTTGATTGAGCAACAAGTAAATCACCTCGCGCGATATCCCGGTTAGACCTCGTCTCATCCAGCTTGGTCGCTGCAGCAAGATTGGACCGCGTCAGTTTTTCGTATCGTTGTTCCTCGCTTTCCAGAAATGTCAGCCGCGCCTGCGCACGATTAATCTCTGCGTTCAATTGATCCTGCATCAATTTCAGCTGCGTATCTTCAATCTTTGCCAATGCATCGCCTTTCTTCACGCGAACCCCTACATCCACGACATTGACCAAACGACCTTCAACCTCAGCTGACAGGCGGGCGTCATTACGGCTAACTACGGTCCCGACAACCTGCGTAACAGGTGCCAGGGCCTGCTGTTGTGCATATTCAACTTTTACATTTGCCGCGGGCATCACGCCTTGTGCAAGCAGAATCTCCACAGGTAAAAACACCAACAAAAATGCGGGAAAAAGAAGTTTTATCCGCGTACCAAGAATGCTTTTAATCACGCCAATTCCGTCTTTGTGTACAGGATCATATTCCGCTCTTCATTCATGCGTAACAAGCTCGGTAACAGTACCAGTGTAAACAGGGTACTCACCAGCATTCCACCAACTATAACCGTTGCCATACCGCGATAAAGTTCAGAACCGGAACCGGGAATCAGCATTAATGGCAACATACCAAAAATACTGGTCATTGTGCTCATCAATATGGGCCGTAGCCGCAACCTGACTGCACTTTCGACCGCATCACGCCGACTCATTCCTTCCCGCTCCGCATCGCGGGCCCGGTAAACAAGCAAGATTGCGTTATTTACAACCAGACCCAGCAGAATGACAAAACCAATCATGGTCAGTAAATCCATTTGCTGGCCCCCGCTGCTCATTAATGCCAAATCCATTAAGCGTAAGGAAATGATGCCCCCAACAGTCGCCATCGGAATGGTCATGATGACCAGCAGGGAATCTTTGAATGAACGGAATAAGGCCGAAATCAACAAATACAGAATGACAATTGCCAGAGCAAAACTGCTGCCCATGCTTGTCAGGGCATCATCCAGTGCCTCAGCCGTTCCGCGAAGCTTTATCGAGCCGTCGGGGGGCAGATTTTCATAGATTGTCGGCAGGATCTGCTCACGGACAACCTGCAAGGCTTCTTCAATAGCCAGTTCTGATGGGGGTGTGATTTGAAGCGTCAATGTGCGCCTTCGGTCAACGCGCCGAATTTCAGTGGGCCCGGCCGTTCTTTTAAAATGCACCAACTCCCCGATTGTCTGGATCTCTCCGCTGGCAGTTGCTACCGGCACACCGGCCAGTTCTTCCGGTGTGAACCATTGTTCAGCGCGCATGATGACATTATAGCGTCGGTTGCCGTCGAAATATTCACCGAGGAAAGCACCATCGCCCATGGCCCGCACTATGGTCGCCATACGTGAACGATTCCAACCCACCTCTGCAATCCTGCGATCATCCGGCACCATTCGTAGTTCAGGCTCCGCCTGTTCCAGCCCGGGTAAGGGGCGGACGTTCGCACCCGGCATGACTTCCATGACCTTATAAAACCCTGCTTGCCCTGCAGCCAATAAAGAATCAAAAGATTCCGCCTGCATATCCAGATTGATCTGGCGCCCTCCGCGATGCCCCCCAAACAGGGGCTCCCGACTGGCAAAACCCATGGTGTCGGGGAAGCCAACCAGGACTTCGCTGTTGAAAATATCAATCATCTGATCAACATCATCCGGATCTTTTGCCTTACCACCAAAAAATGTTCCAAACCCCGGCGATGAGCCCATGTAGTAGTTGTCCAGCTGTACCGGATGTTCGCCGTTGATGTGTTTTTTCAGGCGCTCGTCAATCACATTCATGATTTCGCGTTTTCCTGTTTCAACGCCAAGTCCGGGTGGTGCGATCATAAATCCGGCAATCCAGTTTTGTTTGCCTTCCGGCAAATAGTCAGCCGCGGGTTTCAGCGCAATCACCAGCAAAAGGGGTGTAATGGTCAGAACCCCGACCCAGGTCCAGCGTTTTCGAGCCGTATTTGTCCAACTCATGATGTGGTCAGTTGCCCAACGCCACCAGCTGCGATGCAGGTCTTCTATGGCCTCTTCCTTTATCCAGTTGGCAGCTGCTGAGGGCAAAACTGTCACCGCCACTACCAGGGACGCAGCGACGGCTGCCGAAATGGTAATCGCCAAATCGGCAAATAACTGGCCTGCTTCATCCTGCAGAAAAACCACCGGCATAAAGATTGCGATTGTCGTTGCTGTAGAGGCAAGCAGAGCGCCCCAGACCTGAGATGTTCCTTTTTCCGAGGCTTCGTCACCGCTTAACCCTGCCTCGCGTTGCCTGAAGATGTTTTCAAGTACAACAATGGCGGCATCAAGCACCATGCCAGTGGCAAAGGCCAGGCCGGCCAGTGAAATAATATTTAATGTTCGACCGGCGATACTCATCACCACGAACGCCGCAAAAAGGCACAAAGGAATGGCGGCAGCAACTATTAAGGTGGCGCGGAATTTGCGCAGGAACCACCACAGGACCACGACTGCCAACATCATGCCCAGTAACAGGTTGTTGCGCACCATGCTGATAGAAGAAAGCACGTAGTCCGATTCGTCATAATTCTGCACAATGTTCAGGCCGGCGCGCGCCAGTTCGTTGGCATTCAGATCTTCAACTTCCAACCGCACCCGTTCCATAACATCCAGCACGTTAACGCCGGATTCGGGTGTAACAGGCATGGCCATGGAAGGTCCACCGTTTTGGTGCAGGATGGTTCGGGGATCGACCATCGCTTTTTCAATTCTGGCGATATCACTAAGGCGAATTGGCTTGCCATCCCGCCATTCAAGCACCAGATCACCAAGTGACTCTATTTCATACTTTCCACTGAATCGAATCGTGTATTGACGTCTTCCGACTTCCTGATTGCCGCCCGAAACATCGGCGTTTGCGCCAAGTTCCTGCCCTATGGTGGTCAAATCCAGGCCAATGTTGGCTGCCTTGTATGGATCAAAGGTAATTCGAATTTCATGGCTTCGGCCGCCGAAAACATTGACTCGGGACACGCCCGGAACCCGTTCAATGCGGGTCACTACATTCTCGTCTACGAAATCCTGGTAAGACTCGATTGGCCTCGGGTTGCCTTCAACCGTCTGAATCGCAAACCATGCAGCAATTTTATCGAAAGAGCTACCACCCACGCTGATGATCGGCTCAAGAGCATCCACTGGATATCTTGGAACCTGGTTTAGCCTGTTCATTACCTCAATAAGGCTGCGGTTCATATCAGTGCCAACGGCAAACTCTAGATTGACTGAGCCACTACCGTAGCTCGCCGAAGACTCCATACGCAGTACGCTGGGGGTACTGCGCAATACGTTTTCTTGCAATTCAATAATTTCAGATTCAATTTCGGATGGCGCAGAAGCCCGCCATAAAGTCCGAATCGAAATCTGTGGACGCTCAATCTCAGGTGTCATCTGAATTGGCAATCGCAGCAGGCTCATCACGCCAAAAATACCCAGTAGAATGCAGCCAACAATAACTGCCACAGGGTTAGAAAGAGAAAGTCGGGTTAAAGTCACTTATTAATACCTGTCATTGGTTCAGGCCACATAGTCCATAAGGGAAAGGACCTGAAGGTCTTTTGTCTACTTCCAGCAAACTATTATGCACCTACACGGAAGGTAGAAACCTCCCGAAATGTTATTAAACATAATTTTATGCCCGATTGGCAGGAATTATAGGCAAAGGGACATGAATTAGGGCACAAACCGCCCTTAACAGTTCCATCTCTTCTGTTACCAATTTACCATCCGCTGTCACAGTTTCAATCAAAGCACGGACGAGTATTTCTTTATCTCCAATACGTAAACCATTCAGTTTTGCCAGCGCTTCATCAAGAGATTCTATCCAATCCCCGGTTGCGGGCATTTCAATTGCCTTCATTGCCTTCAAGTGAGAAAGGCCTTTGTCATAAGCCTGCTGCGCCTGTCCGTCAGACTGGTGCCCATGACGGGCCAGTATGGCAATTACCATGGACGCCTCGGACCCGAGTGAGGCAAGCTTCTTACGTCCAGAATTTTTCACCGTCTGAGGGTTCACTGCCTCCCAAAGGTATTGTGAAACCACGCGGGCCAGAAGGTATTCAAAGACATCAACCCGGCCATCTGCATGAATGAGTTCGTTAACCGTTTCTAATATTTTATGTACAACCTCAGGTGGATGTCGCTTTAAAGAAGGCAGAGCAACTTCCATAAGCGGCAACCTTTGTTCAGGCGCAAGCCGTTCCGCGGCACCCACAAGACCTCGCACCCGCACATCACTATCACTACCCATGCGCTGTGCAATGATCAGCAGTTGTTGCTCCCTGATTTCGGGATGACTATCCAGCAGCGTGTAAAACAAGACTTCAGGTGCCCAGTCTGCAGAATGAGCAGCCGTTTTTACAGCCTCGGGAATTGATGCTGCGACAGCTGCTGCTATTGAAAGCCGTTCCCATTGAGGGTTGCCTATCTGCTCCATAAACAGGCCCGCGTCAAATATCATTCCGCCGCCACCACTGCCGGATTTTTCCTCTTGGGCCGCAAGGGAAGCTTGTCGTTTCACTTCGCGGCTTTCTTCGCGTCGGATTTTCTTGGAAATAGCCAGCAATTCTTCTTCCCGAAAAGACGGGTCTATACGTTGAATTCTCTGCACTAGCGGCGGATGAGTAGCAAATAAATTCATTTTTTGGCCGGAACCAAACAACATATGTCCAACTTCTTCCGAATCGACGTTCAAATACGAGGCGTCACCATAAATGGCAATCTTCTTCAGGGCGCCGGAAATTCCGTCTGGATCACGTGTGAACTGCACTGCCGAAGCATCTGCCAGGTATTCGCGTTGCCGGGAAACTGCAGATTTAATCCAACGCCCGAAAAACAGGCCAATGTAACCGACCAGTGTGAGCGCAATTGCGATGATGATGATCGGAGCACCATTATTATCGCGGGAACGACCCATGAATCGGGCGCTGTACAAAACACGCCGGCCAATAAGGGCCAACATCAGGATGCCAAAAAGCGCACCCATTAAGCGGATATTCAAACGCATGTCGCCGTTAAAAACATGACTGAATTCGTGCGCAATTACTCCCTGTAATTCACTTCGGCTCAGCTTTTCCATGGCACCACGGGTAACCGCTACTGCAGCGTCTGATGATGTGAAACCGGCCGCGAAGGCATTGATGCCTGATTCCTGTTCCAGCACATAAATTTCCGGAACCGGCACTCCGGAAGCCAGTGCAATTTCCTCAACAACATTGCGCAAACGGCGCCTTAGGGGATCCCGAACATCTGCATCTACCAGAGTGCCGCCGAGATCCCGGGCCACCTTACCGCCGCCGCCCCGTAAGGAAGCTGTCTTGAACAGGCTGGCAAGACCAATCACCGAACCGGACGCGACAGCTCCTGTCGTTAATAACGGCAAGTTTGATGTCAATCCATGAATAGAAAGTACAGAAACTTCCTGGTCCAGGTTGGCAAGACCAAATGCCAACAACAAAGCGAAGTCAACGGCCACAATGATGGCAATTACCGCGAAAATAAAAAGGACCACTAACCAGCGCGTCTGGCGCCGGGCGTGGTCCTGATTTTCGAAAAAATTCACTCTCTTATTCTGGACAATGGCATCCCACTAACTGCGCGGAGCCTTGAACCAGGCAATGACTTGGAAAAAAATCAGAATGAAACCGCTGGCGCCTTACGCGCTGCTTCATCTTCGATTTCCAGCAATTCGGCTGCCTGAAAACTGAACCACGCTGAAAAGAAGTTGTTCGGAAAAGATTCGCGTAGTGTGTTGTACGTCATGACAGAGTCGTTATAAGCCTGTCGTGCGAATGCAACCTTGTTCTCAGTGGTAGTCAATTCCTCAGAAAGCTGCATCATGTTTTCATTTGCTTTCAAGTCGGGATATGCCTCCGATAAAGCGAATAACCTGCCAAGTGCACCTGATAAACCTTGCTCAGCCTGAGCCAGGTTTTTCATTGCATCAGGATTTGAAGGATCCGCAGAGGCTGCTTTCAGACCGGAAACGGCAGTATTACGGGCATTGATTACCGCCTCGAGCGTTTCCCGCTCGTGTGACATATAACCCTTGGCTGTCTCGACCAGATTAGGAATTAAATCATGACGGCGAGTCAGTTGAACATCAATTTGTGCAAATGAATTCTTAAAACGGTTCCGGGCCGCCACAAGACGATTGTAAATAGAAATCGCAAACAGCACCGCACCAACAATGAGAGCAAGAAAACCCCAACCCATAACAACCTCCAACGCATGCCAACAATAATGTTATTAGTCTAGCAAATGGTGGCAAACCGGATACGTGCCTCAAGTAATACCAGCTAAACTATGAACTAGGGAACCTCTGATCTAATCATGAACTCGTATCTTGTATCCCAAATGTCCAGTTTCTGCGTTGCAAATCTTCGCAATAGCCAGCTATTACGTGCGATTCGCGCCTTGAACCTGAACATTTTGAATTGCAATCTACTTCGCCCAGAATAAATCAGAGGTTCCCTAGCCTCGATTTACCTTCGCCCAGGAATCTCTCAGACTCACTGTCCTGTTAAGCACCGGTTTTCCCTCACCACCTGAAGTCTCATCGTGTGTGAAATAACCCGTGCGTTCCAACTGAAAGAAATCACCGGAACTTCCAGCCGCTATCGAAGGTTCGATTATGGCATCGCTTATCACCTTGAGCGAATCGGGGTTGAAGAAATCAAGAAAATCCCGCTCCTTGTCCGCCAATGGATTGGGCACGGTAAACAGGCGGTCATAAAGCCGAATCTCTGCCTTAACACCTCGATTTGCACAAACCCAGTGAATAGTTCCTTTCACTTTTCGTGAAGCACCTGGCAGGCCACTTCTGGATTCAGGGTCAAAACTACAGATCAATTCTACTACTTTTCCATCACCGTTTTTGACTACTTCATCACAACGGATAATAAAAGCATTCCGCAGGCGAACTTCTCCGTCAGGCCTCAAACGAAAAAACTTACGCGGTGGCTCTTCCATAAAATCTGTTCGTTCCACCCATAACTCACGACTCAGTGGAATTTTCCGTGTCCCCATTTCCGGATTCTGTGGATGAATAGCGGCTTCAAGCCATTCTGATTCACCTGCGGGGTAATTACTCAGCGTAACTTTGAGTGGATCAAGAATCCCCATGCCTCGTGGTGCACGTTCGTTAAGATCATTGCGGACCGAGTTTTCCAGCACACCCATTTCGATAATACTTTCAGATTTTGAAATACCCAGGTCCTGCCAAAACTTCCGGATCGATTCGGGCGTATAACCCCGCCGGCGCAAACCGGCGATTGTAGGCATTCGTGGATCGTCCCATCCGGACACATGACCTTCTTCAACCAGCTGTAATAATTTGCGCTTGCTCATCACTGTGTAGTCGAGATTCCCGCGGGCGAATTCGATTTGGCGCGGATTACCAGGAGACGGAATATGTTCCAGAAACCATTCATAAAGTGGCCGGTGATCTTCAAATTCAAGCGTACACAAAGAATGGGTAATCCCCTCAATGGCATCCGAGATTCCATGCGCCCAGTCGTACATGGGATAGATATGCCATTCATCGCCAGTCTTGTGATGCGGGACATTTCGAATTCTGTAGATGACGGGATCGCGCATATTGATATTGGGTGAGGACATATCAATTTTGGCGCGTAACACATGCTGGCCATCTTCGAATTCCCCAGCCTTCATTTTCTGGAAAAGATCCAGATTCTCATCAACGCTACGGTCACGATATGGGCTGTTCATACCTGCCTCAGTCAGTGTTCCCCGCCCGGCACTCATCGCCTCGGCAGTCTGGCTGTCCACAAAAGCATTGCCGTCACGAATCAGGTGCAGGGCGAACTCGAACAGTTGCGGGAAATAGTCCGATGCGTTACGCAATTCCTGCCATTGGAATCCCAGCCAATTCACGTCATTCATAATAGCCTGTGCGTAATCCTCACTTTCTTTCAGAGGATTGGTGTCATCAAAGCGCAGGTAAGTCTTGCCCTTGAATTCTTCAGCCAGACCGAAATTCAGGCATATGGATTTTGCATGGCCAATGTGAAGGTGTCCATTTGGCTCTGGAGGGAAACGCGTTACGATCTTTTCATGTTTACCGGAATCCAGATCCTGGATCACGATATTTCTAATGAAATTTGTAGTCTTTACGGGCTCGTCATTACTCACGGTCTTTGCCTTTGTCTGTGTCGATACGCCAAGTATCGCAAGCGGCTAATTCTAGCTTATTGAACAAAGGTAGGCGTTAGCAATCAGTCAAGGGACCTCTGATAATGACCTGTCCGATCCAGTTCACAGGAAATTGCCTTGCAATGACAATGACAATGACCATAGAGGGTATACACAGTATTCATTTAACAAATTTTCCGCAGTAAAAAAACCCCGGTAATGATACCGGGGTTTTAAGTTGTGCATCGCTAAGGCAATAGAAGTGTGGGGACTGCCTGTACAAATGTGCGATGCACTAGGCACAGTCATCTTGCAACCATATGATAGCCATGGCGGGTTAAAAAAAGGTAAATCTAATGTTCGGAATTCGTGATATTTAAAAATAGTTCAATTTTCAGGCAACTTGACGGGTTTTGGCCTGCTTTTTTAGGTGAACCAGCAATAAGGAGATCGCTGCCGGGGTCATTCCGGGGATGCGCGAAGCCTGACCGATGGTTTCCGGCCTGATTTTTTGTAGCTTTTCACTAAGCTCTATCGACAAGCCGCGAACTACGACATAGTCAAACTCGCCTGGAATGATTTTGCTTTCATTACGTCGATTGCGCTCAATTTCTCCATCCTGACGATCAAGGTAGCCAGCGTACTTAACCTGAACCTCTACCTGCTCTGCCACTTTTCGATCTGCGACTCCGGGGCCAATTCCCTCTACTTTCATTAATGCCGCATAATCCAGTTCCGGGCGCTTTAGCAAATCAAGTGCACAAGATTCTTTGCTCAATGAAACCTCATTGGTTTCCTGTAGTGACGCACCTAAAGCATTCTCTGGTGTTAGCCAAATTGCCTTGAGGCGCTGTTGCTCTGCGCCAACGGCTTCCTGTTTGTGATTGAAGGCGTCCCATCTGGAATCATCTACCAGGCCAAGCTCCCTGCCAATAGCCGTCAGGCGAATATCAGCGTTATCTTCCCGCAATTTTAGGCGGTACTCAGCCCGGGAGGTAAACATCCGGTATGGTTCCAGTGTGCCCTGAGTGATGAGGTCATCAATCAGCACGCCGATATAGGCTTCATCTCTTTGCGGCGTCCAGCATTCCAGACCTCTTGCCTGTCGTGCAGCGTTTAGTCCCGCGATCAAGCCTTGTGCTGCCGCTTCTTCATAGCCGGTCGTTCCATTGATCTGTCCGGCGAAAAACAGCCCTTTTACAGGCTTGGTCTCAAGACTGGCTTTGAGCCCGCGTGGATCGAAGAAGTCATATTCGATGGCATAGCCAGGTCGCGTGATATGTGCGTTTTCAAACCCAACAATGGAATGGACGAATTCGAGCTGTACGTCATAGGGCAAACTAGTTGAAATGCCGTTCGGATAAAGCTCCCGCGTGTGCAGCCCTTCGGGTTCGATGAAAATCTGATGTGCGTCCCGGTCTGCGAATCGCACGATTTTGTCTTCTATTGAAGGACAATACCGGGGCCCGGTTCCTTCGATGCTACCTGAGTACATCGGGGAACGGTGCAAAGCATTACGAATCAACTCATGTGTGCGCTTATTGGTGTGGGTAATCCAGCAACAGACCTGTTCCGGGTGATCGGCAGCCGATCCCAGGTAGGAAAATACCGGTACAGGTGTATCACCTGGTTGTTGTTCTAGTGCGTCAAAATTAACTGATTTGCCGTCAATACGTGGCGGAGTACCGGTTTTCAGCCTGCCAACATTAAAAGGCATCTCGCGTAATCTGGCTGCCAAGGAATTTGACGGCGGGTCACCTGCCCGTCCACCAGCGTATTGGGTTTCACCAACATGAATCTTTCCACCCAGAAAAGTCCCCGTCGTCAGAACCAGTTGCCCTGCATAAAACTCCTGACCCATGCGGGTTCTGCAACCGATAATCCTGTCACCTTGCAATAACAGGTCGTCTACAGCCTGCTGAAAAATGCTCAGGCCGGCCTGGTTTTCAACCGTGTGACGAATGAAAGCCCGGTACAGGTTGCGGTCACATTGAGCGCGCGTTGCCCGAACTGCCGGGCCCTTTCGTGAATTGAGAGTACGTAATTGAATACCTGCAGCATCAGCAGCCTTTGCCATTACGCCGCCTAGCGCGTCAATTTCTTTGACCAGGTGACCTTTGCCGATTCCGCCAATGGCCGGATTACAACTCATCTGCCCGATGGTTTCTACACTGTGCGTTAGCAATAGTGTTCGCGCACCTGCCCGTGCCGATGCTAATGCGGCTTCGGTACCTGCGTGCCCGCCACCAATAATGATGACATCGAATGAATTGCTATCTCGCATCTAAATTCAAATATGCCTGAACGGATACGCATTGTACTGAAATAAAAGAGAAAACGGTATCAAAGAGCCTGCTGGATTTCCCCGGCAAGCTCCAGAGCTCTTTTATAGTAAAAGTAATCAGGATCAGCATCCTTCCAGATGGCGAGTGCGTAATTGACTGATGCCAGCGCTAACTGGTGCATGCCTGACTCAAACTGAAAGTGGGATTTGACCAACCACAATGTTGGCTCAGACGGATCCTGTTCAAGTCCGTTTTCCAAAGTGTTTTGTGCTTCATCAAGATCGCCATTCAATATCTGGGACAGGGCCAAGGTTGCGATCAAAGGCGGCAGGATCAAATTGCCATCCGCGCCTACCAGTACTGAATGTTCTATACGGCTTAGCGCGGATTTGAAGGCCACTATCGAACCTTCATAATCACCACGTTCGCGAAGAATGAAACCATTGAGCAAGTCCGTCTGAAATCTCAACTCCTCCAGCTTGAATTGATCAATGATTGCATTGCCGCGATTCACAGCCTCGTCTGCCGCGTCCAATTCTCCTTCTACAGTCAGAATTGCTGCTTCACTAAAGGCCATAAACTGGTCAAGTGGCGGCTGCACCATCGTTAATGATGTGTTGAAGGCGATTCGTGCATTTTCTGTGTCTCCCAGATCCAGATAATATCGAACCATGGGTGCATATACTGACAGTGCGATTTGGAATGGCGGCAAGGTTTCTGCAAGAAACTCACCCATGCGATTTAATTGCTCAATGGCCGCATGCATTTGACCCAGCCTGCTTTCAATATAAACTGCGGCACCGCGAACCTGGGACTTCTCCTGAGACGTTTGAGCGTACGCTTCGGCCTGCTCCAACAAGCTACGTGCCTCATTCTCATTGCCTTTCCGAATTGCGATCAGAGACAGTTTCAGCGACGGAACGACCGGATTATTGTCCAGCAGGGACGCTTCCAGATAGTGCTCTTGTGCAGCTAAAAGATCTCCCGTGTCTCGTAACATATCACCCAGTTGCACCTGTGCATCCGCATCCTCCGGGTTTTTCGTCAAATACTGCTGAACATAGTCAATAGCACCCGGCATGTTGCCAATGCCTTTTTCAAGGATGGCCAATCGCAGGTAAATCCCAATATTCAACGCATCCTGGCTGAGCGCAGCCAGATATTCCTGTTTTGCCTCTTCAAGCTGGCCGGTAGCCATTAACATATTGGCTAACTGATTATGCGAAACAGCATCATCCTTGAGTCGCACCTGCATCCTCAAAAAAGAAATCATTTTGTCTGTCTGACCCGACAGGCGGTAATTGATCTGTTTTGCCAGGTCTCGCAGCTGAGTGGGCAGCCGGTAGTCGAGTTCCTGAGCTTTTTTGATTGCCTCTTGGGCATTGGGCAGGTCTCCCAAATCCAGATGATTAATGGTTTTGAATACCCAACCTTTGGCAAACCCCGGATCAGACTCAATAGCAGAATCAAGAAAAGCATTTGAAGCTTCCAGATCATTTTCGAATAATCGTGAGTTCAGCGCGCCGACAAAATTTTGCAGCGAATCAAGTGATTCTCCGTAGGTCTCAGAAAGCGGCAGGTCTTTGACCATCTTTCCGGAGTTCGCAGGAATCTCCAGCACTTCCGAAAGTTGATTTGAGAGGCGCTCAATGGTCGCGTAAAGGTCCCAGCCTGACTCACTAAAGTCTCCTACAGATTCCAGGTTCTGAGCATTCCAGATTCTGGCGGTAATCTGGTATTCACCGGCATTTTGGTCAATAGACCCTTCAATGAAATACTGCCGGTTAGCATCTCTTGTGATTTCACTCATCAAGGACCTTGGTACGCCAAGGCCATCTTCAAATCCGGCCTGCTTCAAGCGTATATAAAAACCGTTTCCAAAATTAGCCCAGGGGTCATTGACAGAAACAAACGGGCTTTGGCTAAGGTCCTGTGACAGAATTTCTGTGATGCCGTATTGCAGCCAGTCCATGTCCGGGTCACCGGACTTATTCTGAAAAAAGAAAACCGTCATTCGTCGCCGGAATGATTCATTGGGAACATAGTGAGTCTCATCTATTCCCTGTTCATTGCTCACAGTAATCATATTTGCCGTAGCACTCAGATCTTTACCACCAAAAACCGAAATGAGCAGGCCGAGTGTTGCAATGATATTGATGGGTACACCCACTTTTTCAACAGTGGTTGACTGATCTTTACCGGGTTTTCCATGTGTCCAGGAAATAAGAATTACTGCAGGAATCAGGGAATACAGCCCCCAAAATGCAATGTCTGTGAAATACGGGGACAGCAGATAACGCTCGACCAGGCGGTCAATAATTTCGACAAGAACCCAGCAGCTACCAACATAAAAACCTACTGCGGGTAGCACCCGTCGGTGCCGGATTTCGTGGATAAAGTCAGCCATTCAAAAGCGCATTCCGATGGTAAAGAAAGCACTCTAGCACAGCCTAAGCTGCGCCATAGTGCCATTCGTTTGGCTTTTTAGTACTACTATCTAACGTCGTTTTTCGCTATTGGAGCGCTCTGTAACCCTCGCAGAAGGTTTTGCTGACGAGGAGGAGCGGCCCCTGTTTGAACTGCCCTTGGCCGCCGCTGGCCGAGGTGCGTTTTGCCGTGCTTGCTGGGGAGGTCTTTGTGCCTGCCTCACCGGCGCTGCACGAGGTGCACTTCTCTGCACTTGCGGGGAAGGTCTTTGTGCCTGCCTCACCGGCGCTGCACGAGGTGCATTTCTCTGCACTTGCGGGGAAGGTCTTTGGACTGAAGACTGACGGGAAGGAGTCTGGACGACTTGAGGCCTTGTTGATGGCATCCGAATGGGCTGAGTATTGCTGGACCTGTTTTTGGTATCCGCCCTTGAACGAATGGTCGAGTTTGAGCTGCGGGAAGAAACAATTCGACTTGGACCGGAAGATCCTGATACAGAACCGGTTGTCACGCCGGAAGATGGCTGTGATACGACCGGTGAGCGGCTTGTTCCACGCTCTTTGCCCGCTGTATAACTTCTGATTTCACCGGCACTGGTGCGTGAACCTGTCGTGTTGCTTCTGCGTGATGCAACCGGACTTGCTGCAACCCTGGTTGACGGCGACAAGCGAACCTCAGGCTTTTTTGGTTCCATTCGCGTTTTTCCAGGTTTATTGCCTTCGCGACTACGAATTTCCATTCCACGAGTTGAATTTCGACCGCCTGGTGCATTGGAAACCTGCTGAGCGACGGTTGCTCGACTTCCCCTGCCTGGAGTTCCCGGACCGGGTGATGCTGCATTTGCCGGAATCCGGCCATCCTCACCGTTTCTGCGATTACGACCCCTGTCAGGATCGCTGCTTGCAAATCTTCCTTCATCCCGAGCTGAACCATGGTCACGATTAAAGTCGGCGGTACCGGAATTATTACCATACCCCCGGTTTCCATCCTGATTCCGGCCACTATCGTTGTGTCTATTACCTTGTGAATAACGATCATGATTTCCGTGGTTGGATTGATGATGGCGATTGTATTTATGCCGCCAGTAGTAGTCATTCCAGCCGTATCGGTTGTAGCCATAATCATTATAAGGCGAGTACCACAAGGAATAACTGAATGGGGAGTAGTAAGCGTATGAGAGTGGATAGATATGCCAGTACGGGTCATACCATCTGGATTGATAGCCGTAGTTGTAGTTAATGCCTAAAGAAAAACCGTTGTGGCTGTGCCTGGACCCAAGGTAAAAATAGTCCATTGACCACCAGGGGTAATAATCAGCACCAGCATAACTGGCTGAATAATCTGTATATTCAGGATACTGTTCTGTGTAATACGTTTCCTCCGCCGGCACAGAAACGACGGTGGATTCTCCAATATAGGCCACTTCTTCAACCGGAGCCGGTGTGGCAACTGTTTCAACTATGTATGCTGTTTCTGGAGCCGGGTAATAGTAGGAAACGCACGCTGAAAGCAATACGGGAAGTGGGATTAGCATCAGTTTTTTCATGTTCGCACCTTTACCGGGATTTGTACCATTTCGAGCAAAGAATACCATGCGGTAAGTGAACCAAGGCTGAACAAGAGCGGTCAACTCCTGTTATATCCGGGCTTCTTTTACTTCGAACAGAATCAGCAAAGATGGTTCAAGTCCGGCATTGGGATAGAATGGAGTTCTGATTTAAAAAGCGGGAACATTCAAAAGATGGCCAGTAATGTTTACGAACTACAAGGTTATTCAATCGCATTAAAGCACATCGCTTTTGTAACACGAATTTTCAAAGCTGAAGGCGAAGAAGGCTACCAATTCAATATACGCTTTGGAGACGAGCTCCGACTGGGCCCGCAATTTCCAACTCGACATGACGCTGAGTTGGCGCGGGAATTATTGGTCAAGGCAATGAAAACTGTTTAGCCCGCATATTTCATTAAGCATTCGGAATTTACAGAGTAGCTGGTAATATTTGCGGGGTAGAGCCTTTTTGCTATTGTATGAGTCTGGTAGGTGCAAGACCCTGTGCGGTAATAATGACCTCTACCGTTGCTGGTTTCGTAGGATCAATGCGGTCCGATTGTTCTACAGTAAATTCTCCAGTCGACCATTCAGTCCCCCCCTGTTTCCACTTGATTTCAATTTGATTGCCCTGATACTGGCGCAATGGAAAAGTTGTTGCACACTGACCACGCATTGGAATATTTCCGCAACTGATGAACTCACCGGTCTGGGTGACCAACAGCATTACCTCACTAAGCAGACTGAATGATTCGTTCTGAATTCTCAGCCCTTTGATTTCAATTCCTGCTGTCTGCATTTCAGTTTTTAAGCTGGGTTTAAGCGCACAGGCAAACAAGAAAATTGCTGATAGAGAAGCCATAGGCAGAGCTTTGCTCATGACAAACACGAGCGCATGTGGCATACCTAATGTCATTACCTCAGTGCGCTATTAATTATCTCACTGCTGTCAGGCGACAGACCCTGAACTGCAGCGATACGCTCAAGTTCAGCTTTCATCAAAGACATTCGCGCAGGGTCATAACGGGTCCAGCGATTAAAAGCTGATGCCATTCTCGCGGCCACTTGTGGGTTGATAGCGTCCAGAGCAATAATCTGGTCAGCATGAAACCGGTATCCTGCTCCATCAGGTACATGAAAACCGGTTGGATTACCCATCGAAAATGCACCGATTAGCGAACGGACCTTATTAGGGTTCTTAATACTGAATGCTGGATGATTCATCAATACTTTTACCCGCTCAACTGTGTCACGTGCTGGTTTCATTGCCTGCATAGCAAACCATTTGTCCATCACTAAGGGATCGTTTTTCCATTTTTGTTCAAACGCCTCAATGGCCTCATCAGAAAATGAGGAAGCTTCAAGAATCAGCCCTTTCAAACCAGCTAGAGAGTCAGTCATATTGTCGCTATTGAAAAACTGCTCTTTTGCCAACTGTTCCCCTTCCGGCGTTTTTGCCAGGTATGACAGACAAACATTTTTCAGACTGCGCCTGGCCATTGCTTTTGGCGATTTGCTGTATACCCGATTAATGTTCAATTGATCATAACGCTCACGAAACTGAGCTGAAAGCGCATTGGCAAGGCTGGTGCGAATAAATTGGCGAGCTTCATGTATCCCATCAACATCGACGATATCCATCTGCTCTGCAAGATAATCCTCGCCCGGTAGAATCATCGTTTCCGCCAACAAAGCCGGATCTGCCTCTCGATCCGCAAGCAGCCCTGAAAATGCCGACTGCAATCCGGGCTCAAGCCGCATTTCCTGCCCAAGCGCCCTGTTTCGCACTTGCTCAAGAATACACATTTGGGCAAGCTGCTGAGCGGCCTCCCAACGTGTAAAGGTATCTGAGTCGTGAGCAATCAGGTGACTCAATTGCTGAATTGTCCACGGATAGTGGATCTTGACCGGCGCGGAGAAATCTCTTAGTAATGAGGGCACAACGCCTTTTTTGACATTAATAAAAGTGAAACTCTGATTTTCCTGTTCGAGAAGCAATACCCTGGTGTTTGCACCGGCGTGCGATTCGCCCTTGAATTGAAGAGGAACCCCGAAACCGTCCTGGTTGATCAAGCCCATCGAAAATGGAATCACGAGAGCTACCTTTTCCGCCTGATCGTGACTGGGAGGAGTTAATTGGCTTAAGTTTATGTGATATTCGCCACTGGCCTCATCATGCCTGGTCGCCACTGTGAGTTCTGGCGTACCCGACTGGCTATACCATTGCGAAAACTTGCTTAAATCAATGTCATTGGCATCTGACATTGCGGCCAAAAAGTGATCACAACTTACCGCCTGACCGTCATGGCGCTTAAAGTACAGCCGCATGCCCTTTTGGAAACCCGCTTCCCCGAGCAAGGTGTGATACATACGAATAATGGTCGCACCTTTTTGGTACACGGTTGATGTATAGAAATTGTTGATTTCGATGTAGCGATCCGGCCGGATAGGATGAGCCATTGGGCCCGCATCTTCTGGGAATTGCCGGTCTCTGAGGTCGCGGACATCCTGAATCCGTTTCACTGCCCTAGATTGCATGTCGGCGGAAAATTCCTCATCACGAAAAACTGTCAAGCCTTCCTTCAAAGTCAGCTGGAACCAGTCCTGGCACGTGACGCGGTTACCGGTCCAGTTATGAAAGTACTCATGTCCGATAACACCCTCAATTCCCTGATAATCAGCATCAGTTGCAGTATCCGGACGGGCAAGTACATATTTTGAATTGAAAATGTTGAGAGATTTATTCTCCATTGCGCCCATGTTGAAATCATTGGTAGCAACAATGTTGTAGATGTTCAGGTCGTATTCAAGACTAAACCGGTCCTCGTCCCATTTCATTGCATTAATGAGGGACTCCATGGCGTGCTCGCAACGGTCGATATTTTCGGCTTCTACATACACCCTTAAAGTCACATTGCGGCCACTGCGGGTCAAAAAATGGTCTTCAATATGTGCCAGGTCACCCGCCACAAGGGCAAACAAATAAGAGGGTTTCGGAAACGGATCTTCCCATCTTATCCAGTGACGCCCGTTGTCAGAATTTCCTGAATCTGCTGCATTACCATTGGATAACAACACTGGGTAGCGATTGGCATCAGCTTCGATAAATACACTGAACCGACTCATCACATCCGGACGATCAGGAAACCAGGTGATTTTACGAAACCCTTCAGCCTCACATTGTGTGAGAAGAAAATCACCTGATTGATACAGCCCTTCCAATGCAGTGTTTTTCGACGGATGAATGTGAACCTCGGTCTCCAGTACGCAATGATCAGGTACAGAATAGATACGCATGGACTCGCCTGAAATCTCATATTCTGATAGTTCCAGTGCTCTCCCATCGATACAAATTGAGCGTAGTTCCAGATCTTTGCCATCAAGAATAAGATCTTGGCCCCCAGAAACCGTGTTCTTGCTATTGAGGTGCATACGGGTGTTCACACGCGTAAATGAGTCCTCTATGGAAAAACGCAATTCCACCGCCTCAATCTCCCACGGAAAGGCCGTGTAATCTTTTCGAAAAATTGCTTTGCCAGAAACAAATTTTTGCATTGCTAAAAACCCTTGTTTTAGTAGACTGTGAACCGCTCATCCGGGCCAGTATTATAGGCGCATGAATCAAGTGACAGAACAACCACGTCCAAACCATGAGGATATCATCACGGCACACCAGCGTATTTCGATGCATATTCGAAATACACGCATTGCACAAAGTGATGAGCTAAACAAGAAACTGGGTTGTGAGGTCTGGTCTAAATGTGAGAACCAACAGGAAACCGGTGCTTTCAAGTTGCGCGGCGCAAGCAACGCCATCTTGCATTTGCGGGAAAGAGGAATTGCGGAAGATGTCGCAACTCACTCTTCCGGCAACCACGGCGCAGCTCTGGCCCGCGCAGCAAAGCTCGATGGACGTAAAGCCTATGTAGTAATGCCTCGAAATGCAGTTCCCTCCAAAATTGAAGCCGTCCGTAATTTTGGTGGCAAAGTAATACTCTGCGAGCCAACCCAGCAAGCCCGGGAGAATGGACTGGCAGATTTGGTCGAGCAAGGATTCATACCGATTCCACCTTATGACCACATTGATATCATCGCCGGTCAGGGCACGGCTGCTCTTGAATTGCTCACCGTCAAACCGGATCTGGAAATCCTGATGACGCCCGTCGGTGGCGGTGGTCTAATTAGTGGCTCTTCGATCATTGCACGTCATATGAACTCCGAAATCACCATCATTGGTGCCGAACCCATTGGAGCCGCTGACACGGCCGCGAGCTTCTCGCGTGGTGCACGCGTTTCATCCTGGAACCCCGATACAATGGCAGACGGGCTGCGCGCGCTTGTTGGTGAAATGACTTTTCCGATAATTTTGGATCTTGTGGACGATATCCTGACTGTAACTGAGGCTGGTCTTTTGCGCGGAATGGAGTTGATCTATGAATACATGGATATGATTATTGAACCTTCATCAGCAACCGTGATTGCAGCCTTGCTTGAATACCCTTCAGTTTTTGCCGGTAAGAAAGTGGGTCTGATACTTAGCGGTGGCAACATCGATACCAATATGTTTCCTGCAATGAAGACTTCACCCAGTGAATGAAACACAGGCACGCTGCGCATGGGCAGACTCTGACCCTCTTAATGCGCAATATCACGATCAGGAATGGGGACGTCCCGAGCGCCGCGAAATCAGGCTGTTCGAAATGTTGACTCTGGAAGGCGCGCAGGCCGGCTTGAGCTGGTTAACGATCCTGCGTAAAAGAGCCGGTTACCGGAAAGCCTTTGTCGATTTCAATCCGGCTCGGGTGGCCGGCTTTGACCAGCAAACTATAGATATCCTGGTCAATGACCCAGGTATAGTCCGGCATCGGGGAAAAATTGAATCTACCGTCAATAATGCACGAAGAATTTTGGCGCTTTGGGATCAGGGTCTTAGCCTGGAAAACCTGGTTTGGGAAATAGTCGATGGGAAGCCAAAAATAAATCGCTGGAAATCTATAGCTGATATCCCGGCAACAACGACGGAATCAGTACAACTCAGCAAGAATTTGAAGAAGCTTGGCTTTCGATTTGTAGGCCCTACGACCTGTTATGCATTTATGCAGGCTGCCGGATTGGTGAATGATCACGAAACCAATTGCTTTTGTTATTCGCAATGCCAAGAAAAATAAATAATTCAAACAAGGCAATTTTGCCGAACAAACCAGTAGACAATTCAACAATGACCCAAACACTTTACCTATTACGTCACGCCAAAGCCGAGCCCTGGATGCCCGGCATCAATGATTTTGCACGCAAGCTCAGTGAGCGCGGTTTAGAACATATGCACCACCTTTCCCGCTGGGCATTGGCAAGCCTATCTGAACCTGAAGTGGTTTTGTGTTCTTCTTCAAATAGAACCCGTGAAACTCTCGAACCATTTTTCAAAACCTGGACGGATTTGCCATCACACACCAATTACATGGATGAAATCTACGAGGGGAGCACCGGAACCTTGCACTCAATGGCTGAAAAGTTTTTTGAAAGATCCGAAACAGTGATGATGATCGGTCACAACCCGGGTTTTGAGCACCTGGCAACTTCTTTAATGCGTGACCAGGATTCAGCGCAAATAAGCAAAATGGCTACCGGTACTCTGGCGGTAATCGAATTCCCGGCTGGCTATGAAATCGATTGCGGTGAGGGCGTTTTAAGGGAATGGATTACACGTAGAAACCTTTCATTTGATTGAGTTCTCGTAGACTTTTGCAAGCCTGCTCAAGCCAATCTCGTCCTTTTCGTCAAACCGGTCCGGAAACGGACTGTCAATATCCAATACACCAATCAGTTCATTGTCTTTGAACAAAGGTACGACAAGCTCTGATTCTGAAGCTGTGTCACAAGCAATATGACCCGGGAATTCGTGAACATTAGCAACCCGTTGTAATTTACCACTTGCCGCAGCCGTACCGCAGACGCCCTGACCGAGAGGAATTTCAAAACATGCGGGCTTGCCTTGAAAGGGGCCCAATATCAATGTCTCATCTTGCAAGAAATAAAAACCCACCCAATTCACTTCCGAAAGCTCAAGCATCAACAAGGCACTAAGATTTGCTGCATTGGCAATCCGGTTACTTTGCCCGGAAAGCAAAGCTTCAGCCTGCTCGGCCACTAAGCGGTAATTTATCTGTCTTTCTTCATTCATCTACCCGGGCTCATTCTGCGCTTTTTCGAATACCAGCAACAAATTGTTCGCCGGCATCTGATTGCGTTCTCGAAGTATCATTTGATGGCTGGTGGCCAGTATTTCAAGCGCTTCAATATCACGGATTCCCATTTCCGGTTTTCGTGCCTTTAGATCGCTATCGAATTGGCGGTTACTCTCCGAAGTGAAACTACCGCCAATATTAAATGGGCCGTAAAGACAAAAAATACTGCCAGGTTTGAGACACTTCCCGGTGCCGGAAAACATTGCTTCGACACCTTGCCAGGACATGATATGGGCTGTATTTGCGGAATACACGGCATCAAAATTGACCGATGGAAAAGGGTTTTTAAGCACATCTAAAGGAATCGGAGCCTTAATGGACGCATTTCCGTACTCAAGTAACCGGGCTCCCAATTCAGGCAAAGCTTCGGGCCGATCAGTCGGCTGCCATTCTAGAGTTGGTAGTGACTCGCTGAAAAAAACTGCATGCTGGCCCCAACCTGAACCAATTTCCAGCACACAAGCCCCGGCGGGCAACAATCGCTTCAACTGTTCAAAAATTGGTTGCTTGTTACGATCACTTGCAGAAGAGAAGTTAACAGAGGATTGTGTCCGCCCGGCCATCAGCTCAGTAATTCCTTCATTACCCTGCTAAAACCCGCTTTTAATGCAGTTTCATTAATATGCTGACCATCTTCGACCAGCCGTTTTCCGGCCACATATACCGTGCGATTCATTTCCCTGCCTCCGGCAAATACCAGCGAATCCAAAATCGCATCTTCCTGCCGTCCGACAAGAAGTGGATGGCTGTTATCCAACTCGACAAGATCCGCCCGTCTTCCGGTTTCAATCACTCCACAATGTTGACCCAGTGCCTGGGCACCAGAAGTTGCAGCATGCTCATACAAGAAGCGCCCACAGCTTTGAAAATCAGTACATAGAATATTGCGGCGCTCTTGTCGCAGCCGTTCGGAATACTCTAGCATCCGTAATTCATCTGAAACTGATATACGCAAATTGCTGTCTGAACCAATACCGAAACGACCACCTTCTCTGAGCCATGCTGCAGTATCGAAAAACCCGTCGCCAAGGTCGGCCTCGGTGGTAGGGCAAAGCCCGGCCACCACACCTGTCGCTGCCGCATCGAGGCGCTCAGATTCGAGCATATGAGTTGCATGAACGAGGCACCAGTTTTGATCTAATGCAACATTGTTCAATAACCATTCGACTGGCCGGGCACCAAGGTATTCTTTGCTTGCTTCTACTTCTGCGGCTTGCTCCGCGATATGAATATGAATTGGCATTCGTTCAGTCGAAATCGATTCCAGCAGATTCTTTAGTTCTTCAGAATGCACAGCACGTAAGGAATGAGGCGCAATCCCTAAGCAATGCAGTGATTGGCCGTCGATCGCCTTACGGCATGTCTGCAGAATCTCGAGATATTCATCCAGCTTATTACTGAATCGGCGTTGCTCATGGCCCGTCGACATCTGTCCAAAACCGGAAACACTGTACAGAACAGGAAGCAAGGTGACGGCAATGCCACTTGAGTCTGCTGCAGACAAAATACGCAGGCTGGTTTCTGCACGCTGTGAATATGCCCCACCGTCAGGCTGGTGATGCAGGTAGTGAAATTCTGCACAGGCGGTGTAACCGGCCATTAGCATTTCTGCATATACCCACGCCATGCAGACTTCGAGTTGTTCAGAAGTAATTTTATTCGCAAACCGGTACATGGCTTCGCGCCAGCCCCAAAAATTGCCGGTAGACTCCGCCCCGCCACCGGTCAAACCGCTGATCATTCTCTGGAACCCGTGACTGTGCACATTTGGCATACCGGGAATGACTGTGCCACATAATTGGACATCGGCACTACCCGGCAGCCCAGAACTAATCGACCCAATCAGGCCATTGGAATCTACTTCCAGCAGGACGTCATTGCGCCACCCGTCGACCAACAAGGCCTGTCTGCAATAAATTCTAGTCGCAGCCATGACCTGGCTTCCAGGCCAAAAGGGTTACTATGAGATGTTTCAGGAACTCCTGCACACCACCCGCAGCCTTCTCATCATATCTGAGTGTATCTTTATGCATATAAATGTCCTGTGACATTTCTAGTTGCAATGCATGAATATGCAGAGCGGGACAACCATAATGACGGGTAATAAATCCCCCTTTGAATCGTCCATCCACAACGTGGCTGTAGCGATTCTGGCCTCTGAAAATGTTTAACGCCTCTCCGGTCAAAGAAGGAGCCGCACTTCGACCTTCGAAACTGCCCAAATTGAGATCAGGTAAAACGCCGTCAAACAAACCAGGAACCCTGCTCCTGATCGAATGCGCATCAATTAATATTGCGTAACCAAAAGTTTCTTTCAAACGCGCCAGTTCATTCTTAATTGCCAAATGGTAGGGTTGCCAGTACATTTCGACCCGTTTTTTAATTTCTTCGGCGTCCGGCAGTTCCCATTGATACAAGGGCAAACCGGAAAAAGTTTCAATGGGAATCAAGCCAGGCGTTTTATTTTCGTACAAGGCTGCATCATTTGAAGATCTGTTCAAATCTACAACATATCGTGAATAGTTTGCAGTTATCAGACCCGCCCCCAGTTCGGGTACCCACTCATAAAGGCGGTCAACGAACCAGTCAGTGTCCGGAAACATTGACGCTTTGGGACTTAGTCGCCCATTTATGCTAGACGGCAATCTGGTTCCCGCGTGCGGCACACTGACCAGTAACGGCAGACGGCTGGTATGGATTTTAAATACTTGACTCACTTCACTCATCATACTGGCTGACCTTCACATTGAGAACCGCAGTGATGACAATATAGCGGCTTTTCAAAGGCAAAAAAATGCCCGGATGAACCGGGCACCTAATCAGTATGACATTCGCTTCTAATTCACCACAGGACGTTCTTCAACAATAGTTGGCGTTACGAAAATCAGAAGCTCTCTCTTTTGATTATCATTTGAACGTCTTCTGAACAGACCACCGATTCCGGGTATGCTACTCAGGTAAGGAACTTTGTCTTCGTTACGGTTGCGTTCATCCTGGAAAATACCACCCAGAACAACCGTTTCACTGTTGTTAACCAATACGCTGGTTTGCAGTTCACGAGTATCAATTGATGGAACCGAGCCGCCACGGCCGGTCTGAAATATTACGCCAACCGTGTCCTGTTTTACCTCCAGTTCCAGCTGAATTCTGTTATCAGGTGTAATCAAAGGAGTTACACGTAATTCCAGCACAGCTTCCTTGAATGATACCGATGCGGCTCCGGAAGAAGTTGATTCTTCATAAGGAATTTCTACACCCTGCTGAATAAAGGCTTCGTGTTGATTGGCCGTAACAATACGCGGGGTTGAAATCACTTCACCTTCTCCATCTGCTTCCAGTGCTGACAATTCCAGATCCAGCAAATAATCCCCAGTCAAAAATGAAAGGCCGAGAGATCCGCCAGCAGTGCTCGCTCGCGGCAGGTTAACGTTATAGCGTTGCGCAATATTCGGGATATCCAATGCTCCATCATCCCTTGGGTCAGTGGCGGGATTTACCAGATCCGCACCGAAGCCGTTACCAGCAATGGCCAGAATGTTATTTCCAACATGTGCTGCCGTCACGCCAAAACGAACACCCAGCTCGTGGCTAAAATCACTGCTCGCAACCACAATTCTAGACTCAATCTGTACCTGTTTGACCGGATGATCCAACTCGGCAACCAGCCGTTGAATCTCTGCTATTTTTTCTGACGTATCGGTCACCAGCAAAGTATTGGTCCGGTCATCAATGGTTACTGAGCCTCTATCTGATAGCAAACCACTATCACTATCAACCGCCGATCCCCCTCTTGATGATTGTTCAATCAGGGTGCGCAAATCTTCTGCGGTTGCGTAACTAACGCTGATCATTACTGTTTGTAGCGGCTCCAGCTCCTGGCGATCTTGAATAGCTTGCAGCAACTGCTGTTCACGATTGGCTATGTCTGCGGTTGGTGCGATCCATATAACGTTACCGTTTGAGCGCTTGTCCAGATTGCGTGCATCCAGAACAATATCCAGTGCCTGGTCCCAAGGAACATTGGTTAGTCGCAGGGTCAGGCTGCCGGAAACATTGTCAGCAACGACGATATTCAAATCAGCTACATCGGCGATGAGCTGCAAAACTGATCGGACCGGAATATCCTGGAAATTGAAAGTAACCCGGCTGCCTGAATAGGTTTTATCACCATATATTTCTATTTTGTTGGTTGGTTGCTTAGCTTCAATAATGCGCTTTGCAACCTCAATAATGACATCAGTCCCGGATTGATAATAAGAATGCTCAAAAGCACCATCAATTGCCATTTCAAAATGGACACCACTACCGCGCTGATCTGCATCAATTAACTGCACTGGTGTTGCGAAATCGACTACATTGAGCCTTTGATTAAGGTGGCTTGGCAGATTTGCGTTAAAGATGTCTGCACTCAGACCATCACTATCAACACTCACGGCAACATTGGCGCCGCTGCGGTTCAAGCTGACAATGACCTCACTCTGGCCGTCTTCTCCACGCCGGAAATCGATATTTTCAACGCTGAAACCGCTACTGGAAGCCGATGCCTGACGAGCTCCACCAGCAATTGCTAATACAACTTGTCCGCCCTCTGCGTTGTAGTCATAACTAACAACCTGAGAAAGGTCAACCATGATTCTCGTCCTGCCACCGGCTGCTAGAGTCGTGTAGCTTTCAACGGCACCCTGACCAACGACGACTGGTGAAGAATCCACCGAACTATTGGTGTCTGCCATATCCAAAACGATTCTTGGCGGACTTTCGGTCGAAAATACGCTCACAATTGGCGCATCACCGCTGGTATTGAGTGTAATGGTAACGCCACCATTACCTGAAGCACTGTGACTGGCGGAAGTAACTTCCGTTTCAGCCCATGACACAAGAGGTGTAAGTACCAGCAATAAACACAAGCTGGCGCGAATACTGAGAATTCTGCTATCCATGATCTGTCCCCATATTCTTGTCAGCGATCGATTCATCCTAAATACGTTTGTTGTACGCACGACACTACCCTCGATGTGTTGTTGTACTCTTTGTGTTCCCGCCATTATCCCTCACCCACTAAGATTGATGCATCTCTGATCAGCCATCCACCCAAACCATCGGTGATCAGCTCGCTCAGACTTACCTGCGTTTCGCGAATTGAAGTTACTCTTCCATGATTCCTGCCTAGATAACTATCTACAGGCACCCGATGTACAACCCCATCAGGGTCTCGAATCAGAGACCAATGATTGCCGTCCATCGCTAATGTTCCCACCATTGCCAAGGTGTCAAGTTCAAATCGTTCCAAATATTCCTTTACGCGATTTGCATCCGGTTTGGGGCCATTCGAATCACTGTTTGATCCCACATCATCACTTCCTTCGGAAGTAGACTGACGAAATGGGTCACGACCGGTCTGACCTTCGTATGTATAAGGTGAATATGTTTTCACCGACGGAATCGGAGGGATGGGATCCGCCTGCCTTTGCTTCACTTCTTCAATGTATATGGTGAGGTCGTTCATTTCACCACCACACGCTGAAAGCAATAAAGCCGAGGAAATTGTCAGTATCAAGCCACGTGCCGATACATATTCGCGCAGACCATTCATGGTGCTGCCCCCGCTTCCAATTGAGCTGCTTCTTCATCATCAACATTTCGATAAGTTTTCACCTGCCCTTCCAATATCAGGCGTCCTGCAAATTGTCCCACGGCACGGCGAAGGGAAATATCATGCATGGTCAAAATAACAACTCTGGGCAGTTTTGCGACACCGCTTACAAACTCCCCGAATTCATGGAAGTCACCAAGCATACGAATATTAATCGGACGCTCTGCGTAGAAATCTTTTAACTCTTCCGTCATGGGTTCAAACAATTGCACATCGATTCCAGCAGCCAAAGCGGTCTGGGAAACATCTACCAGCAACTTATCCATTTCAGTCTTGCCTGGAAGTTGACGAAACATGATTTGAAGCAAATCCTGCATTTCAACCAACTGTACTTCGTATTTCTCCAGGTTGGCCGCTTTTTGCTGCTTGGTTTCAAACTCACTTCGCAGAGCAAACTCTTGCTCCTTGACGAGGTCAAGCTCATCCCACTTTTCGCTAATCTGTAGGTAATAACCGGCAACAACCAGTGCTATTAGCAACGCTGACAATAAAACATAGCGAACTGAAACCGGAGCGCCTCCAATATCTGCCCAATCAATGTCTTGAAATTCTTGAAACATCAGTCTGCCCCTCCATCAGTTTCAACGTCATAACCATCTTCTTTTGCTTCGGTGGCTCGTATCCGCAGTTTTGCGTTTACGGTGAATTCATAAGGCTCAACTGAAGAATTCGGCGCCCCGGCAGAAGAGCGAACCACTTTCAGATCAGGATCAATAAACAACTCATTTCTATCCAGACTTTGTAAATATGCTGACACACGGGCATTTGACTGGCTGTAACCACTGAAAATGACGGATGTCGCCTGCTGACGCACGGTATGCAGGGTTACGCCAACCGGAATGCTTTTTGCCATCTGATCCAGCATCTCTACTGTGAGCGAACGACTGGCCTGCAATTGCTCAATAATTCGTTTACGCGCCAAGAGGCGTGACCGGGTTCGTTCCAGTTCTTCAATTCGCGTAATTTTCGATGTCAGAAGATTGATTTCAGTTTGAATGGTTTGATTCCGTAGCTGTTGATGACCGATTTTCTGGTCGAATACCAGGCCAATCACGAAAACAAGAATGACACCCAGAACTGCAGTCATCATCGTTGAAAGCATGAACTGCCGTTGGCGTTCCCGGCGAAGTTCCTCACGCCATGGAAGTAGATTAATTCTCGCCATCAGTCAAACCCTCTCAAAGCTAACCCCATTGCCACCATCAAGTTTGGAGAATTTCTCTTCAGCGCTGATACCGCTACTGAAGGTGCAAGCTCCATTCCGGCGCAAGGGTCGGCGACACGTGTTGTCAGACCCAATTCCTGCTGCACCATGGAAGACATACCCTTCAGGGAAGCCGCGCCACCTGAAAGGTAAATAGTACTTATGGGTGAATATTCATTTGAAGAAGCAAAAAACTGTAATGCCCTGCTAATCTGGTGAACAATATTGAGTTGGAAAGGCTCCAACACCTCTTCATCAAAATCCTCAGGACCTTCTTCACCACGCTCAAAGAAACTCGCCTGTTCGGCAGACATATCAAAACGCCGCATGGTCTCTTCAAGTAACTGGTGACCACCAAATGGATGGTCGCGTGTATATATAACCCTGCCACCGCGAAGCACCAACAGAGTCGTTAAATCAAATCCAATATCGAAAACACCAACCGCTTCGCTCTTGCTTAAGCCATCGCGTTCGCGCATCAATTCAAACGCATTGGCAATTGCAAATGCTTCAACATCGACTACTTTTGTCTGTAGCCCTACGGCATCGAGTGCGTCCTGTCGATTTTCCACATTTTCGCTTTTGCTGGCAGCGAGCAGAATATCGATGAGATCTGCATTTCGAGAGGAGGGTCCAAGAATTTCAAAATCAAGGCTCACTTCATCAAGCGGATAAGGCACGTATTGATTGGCCTCAATTTGGACCTGGCTTTCTACGTCCGACTCAGCCAAATTTGAAGGCAGGCTGATCGTCTTGGTAAATACAGCCGACCCTGAAACAGCAATGGCACAGGACTTGGCTTTTGAGCCAGAGCGCTTGATCGCCCTTTCTATCGCGCTGGAAATTGCCTCAATGTCCTGAACAGATTTATCCACGACTGCACCGGCCCCAACGGGCTCAATGGCGAAGTGGTCAATCCGGTATCCGGAACCATGCACCGATAACTGCAATGCACGCACGCTGGAGGATCCAATATCCAACCCGATTACTGGCTCATTCTTTTTTCTGAACAGTTTCAATCTACCTAATCCTTTTCTGCGCCAATGACTTATTGAAACTTCTTGTAGTCGTTTTTAACAGAAAGCATGACAATTCTCAATGCCGGAACATTAAAAACTTCATGACACTTTGACGTTAGATGCGCCTTACCGACAAAAATTCTCGGTTGAGCTACTTAGGAAACTACTGGCCACTGGCGTGGTCAACACTCATCGATACCGGCTGCTTCCCTGTCCGTCGTGGTGTATCTTTTCTGTTTAACACTATGTAACAGTGTAAAACTTATAACAAGAATATCCTTTTCTCGCAGGCAATCATAGCAGGATTACGGTGTGAAGAAACTATTTAGGGTGATTTTTCGGCTAGGACTTATTTCAATCTTATTGGGAATTATCACGGTTTCCATAACTTATATGGTGATCGCTCCTGACCTTCCGGATGTGAACTCACTCAGGGACGTTCAACTACAAGTTCCGTTAAGGGTATTTAGTGAAGACGGGAAATTGATCAGTGTTTTCGGTGAGAAACGCCGAATTCCGATCCCAATTGCAGATATCCCCGATAATCTCAAACATGCTTTTATAGCAGGTGAAGATGCCCGTTTCTATGAGCATCCCGGAATTGATTACCAGGGAATCACCCGTGCGGTATGGAACCTGGCCACCACTGGCGACAGAACCATCGGCGGCAGCACAATTACCCAATTGGTTGCTCGAAACTTTTTCCTCAGTTTTGAAAAGACTTTCTCGCGTAAGACCCGTGAAATTTTTCTGGCATTAAAAATAGAAAGAGAATTATCCAAAGATGAAATTCTGGACTTATTTTTCAATAAGATTCTGCTAGGCCACCGTGCATACGGTGTTGGTGCAGCGGCAGATGTTTACTATGGAAAGAACGTTGATGAGTTAAGCCTTGCCCAGTGCGCGATGATTGCAGCACTGCCCAAAGCCCCCTCCCGCATTAACCCGATCACTTCTCCTGAGCGGGCTCTTGAACGTCGTGACTACGTGCTCAGACGAATGTGGGAACTCGATTACATAAATGAAGCAGATTATCAGTCTGCACTCGCAGAAAGAGATGGTGCGTTTTATCACGGCGCCACCACTGAAGTCTCAGCTCCTTATCTCGCCGAGATGGTTCGACGCGAAGCGATTAAGCTGCTCGGTGAAGATGCATATACCGGAGGTTTTTCGGTTCACACGACAATAAACTCCAATTTTCAACTTGCGGCAAACGAATCAGTTATGTCAGGACTTGAAGAGTATGACCAGCGTCATGGTTATCGCGGTGCCGAAGCCCAGATTGATATCTCCCAAAAGCAGACTACCCAATCCTGGGAAGACATACTCAGTCCATATCGCCCGGTTGCAGGCCTGGTCCCGGGACTGGTTATCGAAGCTGATGAAGAAGAAGCTTTGGTATTTCTGAAAGATGGACAAACTATCGCATTGTCACTTGCAGACCTGGATTGGGCACGACCGTTTATCAGCAGGGACCGGCAAGGCTTTAAACCGAAAAAAGTAAGCGACGTCTTAAGCGCCGGTGACGTCATCAGGACTCGGCGGCATGATGATGGTCAATGGCGTCTTGGCCAATTGCCCGAGGCAGAAGCTGCCCTGGTTTCACTCGATCCGCAAAACGGCGCCATCCGGTCACTTGTTGGCGGCTATGACTTTACCCGCAGCAAGTTCAATCGTGTTGTTCAAAGTCGTCGACAACCAGGGTCATCTTTCAAGCCCTTCATTTATTCGGCCGCGCTGGAAAAAGGGTTTACCACTGCCAGCGTGATCAACGATGCGCCAATCGTTTTTGACGATGCTGATCTCGAGCGGACATGGAAGCCTCAGAATTACAGCGAAAAATTCTTTGGCCCTACCCGCATACGTGAGGCCATGGTCAATTCACGCAATCTGGTTTCAATTCGCCTGTTGCGCACGATTGGTGTTAGCTACGCCAGGGACTACATCAGCAACTTTGGCTTTGATCCTTCTGAGTTGCCGGCAAACCTTTCGATGGCACTTGGCAGTGCGAATCTTCCGGCATTGAGCATGGCGCGGGGCTTTGCAACTTTCGCCAATGGTGGCTACCTTATTGACCCGTTTTTTATCCACAGCATTAAGGACAAATCCGGAGAAATCATTTATCAAGCAAACTCTGCGGTAGTTTGCAAAAATTGTGAGCTCAAAAGCGACAATCAAATTCATCAGGAAATTGTTGAACGTGATGAGCCGGAGTTCAGACCACTGACGATTGGTGAGGACATCAGCGACACCGGGGTTTCCCAGGGTGAACCGCATGATGAACTTCTTGTGCCAGAGTCTGGTAGCGCGGAAACCCGCATATACGCTCCTCGGGTAATCTCAGAGCAAAATGCATATTTGATACGTTCAATGATGATGGATGTGGTCAAAAGGGGTACCGGAGTAAAAGCCATGCAGCTTGGTAGACAAGACCTGGCTGGGAAAACGGGCACCACCAATGATCAGAAAGATGCATGGTTTTCCGGTTATAACAGTGCATTGGTTACGACCGTCTGGGTTGGTTTTGATGATCACCAACCACTCGGCAGGCTTGAGGTCGGCGGCAAGGCCGCATTACCTATCTGGATAGGATTCATGGAAACAGCACTCAAGGGTGTGCCCGATCTGCCGCCTGAAATGCCCGACGGGCTGGCTCAAGCCAGAATTGATCCTGAAACGGGTTTATTGGCAACCTTTGATAATCCTGATGCCATTGTGGAGTTATTCCAGGCTGGCACTCTTCCTCAAATGGAAGAAAACCCAGCGGGCAATAATCCTGATGAAATAGAAGAAGAGGATCCTTACGATTAACCCCGTTGATCCAGACTTGTATATTCGCGCTCACCCGGTCCTGTATAAACCTGACGGGGGCGCCCGATGGGGGTCGGGTTATCGCAGTGTTCCAGCCAATGTGCAACCCAGCCAACCGTCCGCGCAATGGCGAACATCACGGTGAACATACTTTTAGGAATCCCCAATGCCTTGTAAATGATCCCTGAGTAGAAATCGACATTAGGATAAAGTTTCTTCTCAACAAAATAATCGTCTTTGAGTGCGACTTGCTCGAGTTCCAATGCGAGATCCATAAGTGGGTCTGAAGTACCTAACTCCCCAAGAACTTCGTGGGCCGCCTGGCGGATAATTGATGCGCGTGGGTCATAGTTTTTATAAACCCGGTGGCCAAAACCCATCAGACGGAACGGGTCATTGCGATCCTTGGCTTTTTTCACAAACTTAGGGATATTGTCAACATTGCCGATTTCATCCAGCATGTTCAGTACCGCTTCATTCGCACCACCGTGCGCCGGCCCCCATAGCGCTGAAATTCCAGCAGCTACACAAGCATATGGATTGGCCCCTGTTGAGCCAACAAGCCGGACTGTCGAAGTACTGGCATTCTGTTCATGATCCGCGTGCAGGATGAACAGGAGGTCAAATGCCTTTGCCGCCACTTCACTTACTTCGTAATCCTCTGCAGGCACTGAAAACATCATGTGCAGGAAACGCTGGGTAAAATCCAGACGGTTAAGAGGGTAGGAACTTGGCCATCCCATATGGTGCCGATAACAGGCAGCAGCAATCGTAGGCATCTTGGCAATCATTCGTTTGGCGGCCAGCATTCGTGCGGCCGGATCCTTCATATCCAGTCGCTCATGGTAAAACGCCGCCAATGAACCAACCACACCAGCCATCATGGCCATCGGGTGCGCATCGTAATGAAAGCCTTTGATAAAGGTGCTGAGTTGTTCATGCACCATCGTGTGATAAGTAATGTCCTTCAGGAAATGATCGTATTCATCGTGTCCTGGCAAATCCCCATTGAGCAGCAGGTAAGCAACTTCAAGGAAAGTGCTTTGCTCGGCGAGCTGTTCGATCGGGTAGCCCCGATATCTCAGGATGCCCTTGTCACCATCAATAAATGTTATTTGGCTGGAACAACTGGCGGTTGCAGTAAAACCCGGATCATAAGTGAAATAACCAAGTTCTTTTGGAATCCCCTTAATGTTTAAAGTCGGCTCACCTTCGCTACCACGAATAACCGGAAGCACAATACTCTTACCGCTATTTTCATCACTGAGAATGACTGGTTTTTCTGACACCGGAACCTCCTAGTTAGTTTTGAAGTATCGCATGGCATTCCACCCCTTGCCAGAGACACAGATCAAGAATCGCCAAGAAATATTACAAGGGGACCCAGGCATAAAAAAACCCGGTTCAGTGGACTGTTCCGGGTTCAGATAAATTCGAATTTTGGAGAACTCGTTGTTCTACTTGCTGTACCGCCGCTTAAAGCGGTCAACACGACCACCGGAGTCCAGCACTTTATGCTGTCCGGTATAAAAGGGATGAGAGGCACTTGAGACCTCCACTTTGATCAACGGGTATTCATTCCCGTCTTCCCATTTGATGGTTTCCTTACTGCCCAGAGTCGAGCGGGTCAGAAACGAAAATTCGGAAGATATGTCCTGGAATACTACTTTGTGATATTCCGGATGTGTGTCAGCTTTCATGACGTTTACCTGGTGTGGACCTGTTTTTAGGACGGGCAAGTCTAACGACCTTGCGGGCCCTTTGCAAGCTGCAAAAGCTAATGTCTGCGCAAGATTCAGGGCAAAAACAATGCTTGAATATCATTCACGAACCGCCAACCTTTCTCAGTATGGATAAAGCGCCGCCCATTCTCTTCGAGCCAGCCCGACTCGATAGCCATTTCTACTCCGTTTTTTGCCTCTTCCCAACCAAGCCCGGTTCTGGAACTAAAATGTTCCCGAGTGAATCCTTCGCGTAATCTTAATTGATTGAGAAAGTACTCAAAAACGCGTTCTGAGCCTTCTATCATTCGATCTTCTGCCACTCGATCACCAGCCAGATATTGGCTTGGATGCCTGCGCTTGGAAAATCTGCGGATGACGCCTTCGCCGGCGAAACTTAATTTGGCATGTGCCCCGGCACCTATTCCCAGAAAGTCTCCATAACGCCAATAGTTCAGATTATGTTTGCTCTCATAACCCGGCTTCGCCCAAGCCGAAATTTCGTACTGCTCATATCCGCTTGCTTGCAAAAGTTCTGCAGCATGCAACTGCATATCGAATGCTTTGTCGTCAGTGGGCAGTTTCGGCGGATTGGCTGCAAATGCAGTATTGGGTTCCAGTGTCAGTTGATAGTGGGAAATATGAAGTGCGTCGGAATCAATAGCACGTTTTATGTCATCAATCGCTTGAACGTGGCTTTGGCCTGGCAGGCCAAACATCAGATCGACATTAAAATTCTCCATACCTGCACGCCTGAGCGAATCCAGCGAAGTGGCAACTTCTTCCCGGCCATGAATTCGACCAATTCGCTTGAGACTATCGTTATCGAAGCTTTGCACGCCCAGCGAAACCCGGTTAATTCCAGCATCTTTGTATGCAGAGAAACTGTCCCGTTCTATCGTTCCGGGGTTTGCCTCAAGCGTAAACTCTGCCCCAGGAATGAATGTGAGGCGGGCACGAAAACTGCTAATCAATTGATCAATCTCGGACGCACTGAACAAGCTTGGTGTGCCACCACCAAAATATGTACTGGATACCGTCCTGCCCCAAACCATTGGCAAATCCTGTTCCAGATCTTCAATCAGTGCTGTTGAATACTCCTTTACCGGTACTCCATCGCGGACCTGATGTGAATTGAAATCACAATAAGGACATTTACGTACACACCAGGGTAGATGCACGTAGAGGCCCAATGGCGGTGAATGTAATGCCGCTTCTTCAGACACGTTCGGCGCTCATAGCATTGACAGTAGCTTACGAATTGCCTGCCCACGATGGCTTAAGCGACCTTTGTCCTCACGACTTAACTCAGCTGAAGTGCAAGACAACTCAGGCAGAAAAAAAACAGGATCATATCCAAAGCCACCGCCACCCGATTCCACCCGGGTAATTTCCCCGTGCCAGTTTGCAACAGCGACCAGTGGTACAGGGTCATGGGCAGACCGCATCAGAACAATGACACAGTGGAAGTATGCCGCCCTGCCAGGTGGTTTAATATCTGTCATGGCCTGCAAAAGCTTATCGTTATTAGCCTCGCTATCCGCGCTTTCTCCGGCGTAACGGGCAGAGAGAATACCGGGAGCACCGCCCAGCGCAGGTACCACCAGACCTGAGTCATCGGACAATGAAGGCAGGCCGGTATGAACACATGCGTTGCGGGCTTTGATTAATGCGTTTTCAAGAAATGTACTCGCATCTTCAACAGCCTCCGGAACATTCCACTGCGACTGAGGGGACAGTTGCAGCCCAAGTGGTCCAAGCAGGCCTGCAAACTCAGCAAGCTTTCCCTGATTACCACTGGCCAGCACCCAATGATTTGAAGCCCCGCTGGTCATAGCTGTAATATGGGAATCATCACTCAGGAATCGGGTGCCTCAGCCAATGCTGATAATTGAGCCGCCATAAGTTCCTTGATTCCTTTTTCTGCCAAACCAAGCATGGCATCAAGTTCGTCGCGTCTGAAAGCGTGACCCTCAGCTGTCCCCTGTACTTCAATAAATGCCCCACCATCATTCATAACGACATTCATATCAGTTTCGGCATTTGAGTCTTCTGCGTAATCCAGGTCCAGAACCGGCGTATTTTCAAATATCCCGACTGATACTGCTGCAATTTGCCCGTGTATCGGATTCTTTTTAATCAATCCTTTTTTGAGAAGGTGGTTGATAGCATCGCTTAATGCAACAAAGGCGCCGGTAATCGATGCGGTTCGGGTACCTCCATCCGCCTGAATTACATCGCAATCAAGTGTAATCGTCCTTTCGCCCAGCGCAGAACGGTCGACTACGGCACGCATTGAACGTCCGATCAAACGTTGAATCTCGAGTGTTCGCCCGCCTTGTTTGCCGGCTGAGGCTTCGCGGCGCATTCGGGAACCGGTTGACCTGGGTAGCATTCCATATTCTGCCGTTACCCAGCCTTCACCTTTCCCACGAAGAAAAGGTGGCACTCTGTCTTCAATTGATGCGGTACACAAAACGCGTGTGCCACCACAGGAAATCAATACTGAACCTTCTGCATGTTTAGTGAAATTTCGTTCGATGCTCAGTGCCCTGAGTTCATCTGTATTTCTTCCGCTTGGTCTCATCAGAATTTTGGCCTATGTAAGAAGTATGTTTATGTGCCGCTGCCACAAACAGTCTATTCCTGTGGCAGGCAAGCAAGTACCATTGTGCCATCGCAACTGATACGGAAACAGGCATGATTCGAAGCATGACAGGCTTTGCCAGTATTGAACGCCATTATG
This sequence comes from Rhodothermales bacterium, assembly GCA_047614505.1. Classification (GTDB taxonomy): domain Bacteria; phylum Pseudomonadota; class Gammaproteobacteria; order Xanthomonadales; family SZUA-36; genus JABDJL01. The sequence continues at coordinate 62,792 of JBLHGQ010000002.1, forward strand.
AATTTGGGCGACTAACCTGGGAGTTACGTTCGTTAAACCACCGCTACCTTGAAATTAGCCTCAGATTACCGGAAGAATTTCGAGCGCTGGAGCCTGAAATCCGAAAGAGTCTTGGCCAATTTCTTAGTCGGGGGAAAATCGACGCCAACCTGCGTTTTCAGGCAATTGCGGGTGCTGGAGGCGGCCACCTGAACTTAAACAAAGAGTTGGCCGGTAAGCTGTTAGGACTGCACTCTCAACTGCAGGAACTCTCCGGTCAGGAGCAATCGCCTGGCCTGGGGATGCTACTGCGTTGGCCGGGAGTTGTTGAAGAGCAAAGCCCGGATCCCGAACCACTACAAAAAGCCGCACTTGAATTGCTGATAGAGGCAGCAACTGAACTGCAGGCAGGCCGTGGACGAGAGGGTGAAAAAATGGCTTCTGCCATTACAGAGCGCCTGGAAGGGATTGCAAGTTGGGTCATACAAATTCGAACGTGGCTTCCGGAAATTCGCAGTGCTTTGCAGCAAAAAATGCTGGATCGTGTTGCCGACCTGCAGCAACCCCTTGAGCCGGGGCGCGTGGAACAGGAAATTTCATTTCTTGCTCAAAAAGCCGATGTCGATGAGGAACTCGACCGGATGGACGCGCATGTTGAAGAGACAAGACGTGCGCTTGAACTTGACGAACCAATCGGCCGCAGACTGGACTTCCTGATGCAGGAGTTCAACCGTGAGTCCAATACCCTTAGTTCCAAATCAGTAGACCAGAGAACTTCAAATGCTGCGGTGGAACTAAAAGTCTTGATTGAGCAGATTCGTGAGCAGGTTCAGAACATTGAGTAAGAAAGATTCCGGCAAGAAAGAATCAGGTCAACAAGGCCGGGGTAATCTTTTTATCATTGCCGCACCATCAGGCGGTGGCAAAACCAGCCTTGTAAATGCCTTGTTGGCTGCCGATAAACGCCTTGCACTGTCCGTTTCTCACACCACCAGAAGTGCACGCAAAGGCGAGGAAGACGGAGTTCAGTATCATTTTGTTAACTTGGACATGTTCAAAAAACTGGTTAATGAGGGTGCGTTTTTGGAGCATGCCAACGTATTTGGAAACCATTACGGCACCCATGCCGGCGCACTTGAGCTGCAGTTGGGAAAAGGTCTTGATGTCATTCTGGAAATCGACTGGCAGGGTGCTGCACAGGTCAGAAAGATATTCCCGGAGTGTTGCTCTATTTATATCGTCCCACCATCGTACGATGTGCTTCAGCAAAGGCTCTCCCGCCGGGCGACAGACAGCAAAGAAGTCATTGACCGGCGTATGCATGAAGCGCAGGCAGAAATCTCTCACTGGAACGAATTCGACTACCTGGTGGTCAACGAAAAATTTGAAGAAGCACTGTTAGAGATTAGAAATATCATGCAATGCACCCGATCAGGCAAGTATATTCAACAGAATCAACCTAAGCGTTTGCTGGCGGAGTTGCTTGGAAGCAGATAAAATGGTTTGTTTCGCCAAACACAACACACGGCTGTTGAATCAGCTATTGAAATGGGATTTATGACATGGCAAGAATTACCGTAGAAGACTGCCTGGAAAACATCGATAACCGCTTTGAGCTAGTGCTTACGGCAACCAAACGTGCCCGGCAGATTGCGCACGGCGCTGAGCCGATGGTCTCGGAAGAAAATGACAAACCAACCGTTCTCGCATTACGCGAAATAGCGGCTGGTCATATCGACAGTGATGGAGTTGAACTTTTACAGGCAGAGCTGGATGCCGCTGAAGTATTCGATTCATCTCTGGAGAATGATCTGGATAACTGACAGGTAAACATGCGAACATCACTTAGGGAACCGCTGGTTTATTCTGGGCGAAGTTGAAGGATGTTCGCATTGTGTTAACAAGCACTAATCTACCGGAGCCGGTCCTTGCCCTGAAGGATCTGCTCAATACTTATCTTGAGCCCGACAAGGTCGCGATCATTCTCCGCGCAATTGATCTAGGGGCCAAAGCCCACGAAGGTCAGACCCGGAAAACCGGCGAACCTTACATTCACCACCCATTAGAAGTGGCCAGCATTCTGGCCCAGATGCGGATGGATAATCTCAGTGTTACCGCAGCTATTTTGCACGACACACTGGAAGATACACCTCTTACGAAAGCAGAAATCGCGGCCGAATTCGGGGAAGAAATCGCCGAGTTAGTGGACGGGGTCACCAAGTTGGACAAGATGAAGTTTCGCACTCGTGGCGAAGCCGATGCTGAAAGCTTCAGAAAGCTGATGCTGGCAATGTCCCGTGATTTGCGTGTGATATTTATCAAGCTGGCGGACCGGCTTCACAACATGCGCACCATAGGATCCATGGAGCATGATTCCAGACGCAGGATTGCCCGAGAGACTCTGGAAATATACGCCCCCATTGCCGATCGCCTTGGCATGAACAAAATCAAGTCTGAGCTCGAAGACCTTGGGTTTGAAAACCTTTATCCGTGGCGGCACCGGACTATCGCTGAGCACATAAGCAAGGTAACCGGTAACCGGGCTGAAGTGATTGAGAACATCAAAAAGGCCCTCAAGAAAAGCATGAGTGAAGCTGGTGTAGCCAGTCGGATTCAGGGTCGCGAGAAAACACCCTATAGTATTTATAAAAAAATGCTTTCCAAGGATCTGACTTTCTCCGAGGTGACAGATGTGTATGCATTTCGCATCGTTACGCACTCTGAACAACATTGCTATATGGCGCTGGGTGCCGTCCACGGTCTTTATCAGCCAAAACCTGGTAGATTCAAGGATTACATTGCCCTGCCCAAAGCGAATGGGTATCAGTCCTTGCATACTATTTTGAATAGCCCTTTCGGCCTGCCGGTCGAAATTCAGGTTCGCACGGAAGATATGGATGAATTCGCTGAAAAAGGCGCAGCTGCCCACTGGCAATACAAAAGCGGGGAGAGCATCAAAGGTTCAGCCGAGGTACGGGCTCGCGATTGGCTAATGCAGCTTGTTGATGCACAACGCCACACTGCAGATTCAGTAGAATTTCTTGATAGTGCCAAGGCTGATCTGTTCCCTGACGAGATTTTTGTTTTTACACCCAAGGGCAAAATAATAGATCTTCGCCGCCAGTCAACTGCACTGGATTTTGCATATGCCATCCATACAGATGTGGGCAATCACACTAGTTCAATAAAGATCGACAATATTGACGCTCCTCTGTCCACCCGCCTGAACAATGGAGAAACGGTGCAGGTCATTACTGACCCGGCAGCATTGCCCATTCCCGAGTGGCTAGAGTTTGTTGTGACAGCTCGTGCGCGAACTGCGATCAGACACTACATCAAGAGCCTGCAGCAGGAAGATACTGTTGCACTGGGTATGCGAATGCTTGAGCGTGCCCTGAACGCTCGTGGCAGCAATGTAGAAGCATTAACTCAAAATCAAATTGATAAATTTCTGACTGACAATCAACTCAAACAACAGGAAGACCTGTTCAGAGACCTGGCACTGGGTAATGTATTGGCCAACGTTGTGGCGGCGAAACTTGCTCCTGAATCCGGCCTTCATCCCGGCTCAGGCGATAATGCAGAAGCACTGACAATTGCCGGCTCAGAAGGCAGTGCGGTTGACTTTGGTGCTTGTTGTCATCCTATTCCAGGTGATCCGATCATGGGATATGTTACGGCAGGCAAAGGCGTTGTGGTTCACAGGAATCAATGCCGCAATACGAGGGAATTCAGAAAGCATCCTGATCGTTGTCTTGATGTCGCCTGGGCACCGGTAACGCACAGTATGTTTGAGGTCGCCCTGCGCATTCAATCCCGTAATACTCCAGGCGTGCTGGCCAATATTTCCGCCAGCATCGGAGAAGCGGGAAGTAATATCGAAAAGGTCGAGCAGCCCGAGGCGAATCCGGAAGTTGCAACTCTTTTGTTTACTATTAGCGTTAATGATCGCGACCATATGGCCCGCGTAATGCGGCGACTACGGCGTAACCGGAATATTATCAAAGTCAGTCGTGTCAACGCCTGAGACAGGAGATCAAATGAGCAAGCAAATCATCCATACCGATCAGGCTCCAGCAGCCATTGGCACATACTCACAAGCTGTCCGCCATGGCGACCTGGTATTTGTTTCAGGACAGATTCCGCTGGTACCTGGCAGCATGGAAATGGTTGAGGGTGATTTTGAACAGCAGGTCAGACAGGTTTTTGAAAACCTTTCCGCCATCTGCGCAGCAAGCGGTGGTGGTTTGGAAAACATCATAAAGCTGACCATTTTCTTGACCGATATGGCTCACTTCCCACAAGTAAATGCCGTCATGAGCGAATACTTTTCGACGCCATACCCGGCCCGTGCAGCGGTTGGGGTCGCATCTCTCCCAAAGGCTGCAGCGGTAGAAATGGATGCCGTACTCGGACTGTAACAACGACCTTGGAGCAGGAGAAAAATGACCGGCTAGCCAGCCTGCGCGGTGTTGGACCGCAGCTTTCGATACGCCTTGAAGCTTTAGGAATTCACAAAGTAACCGACCTGCTTTTTCACCTTCCCCTGCGTTATGAAGATCGCACCCGGCTTACTGCAATCGGCGCAATCATGCCGGGGACCAGAGTTCTGATTGAAGGTGAGATTGAACATTCAGCCATCGTCAGGGGCCGTCGTTCTACGTTGGTAGTAGTGGTATCCGATGGAACCGGTCGGATTACCTTGCGGTTCTTTCATTTCAGAGCTCACCAAAGCACACAGTTATCCCGAGGTACCCGGATTCGATGTTTCGCCGACGTGCGGGCAGGCTACCATGGCCTGGAAATGGTTCATCCCAGTTATCAGCGTTTGAGCCACGACGAGGAAACTCCGGTCGCAGATCGTTTAACACCCATCTATCCAACTACCGAGGGTATGGGTCAGAATACATGGATCAATTTGACAGATCAGGCCATAAAAAACATGCGCAATGGCAGCCTGGTACTTGAAGAGCTTCTACCCGAAAGCATGATGCGCAATCTCAATCTACCTTCATTAGCAGATGCCATTGATTTCATTCACCGGCCTCCCCCGGGTGCTGATGTAGATGCATTGATCAACCGTAACCATGTCACGCAACACCGCTTAGCCATGGAAGAACTATTGGCACACAACGTCAGTGTTCAGCGAATGCATCGCGAACAAAGAAAACTGTCTGCCATACCCATGACAATCGAAGATGAAAACGAAAGGGAATTCCTGTCCGGTCTGAAATTTAAATTAACCGGTGCACAGATTAGGGTAGTCAGGGAAATTCACCACGACCTTGCACAACGCCACCCAATGCTCCGACTGGTGCATGGTGACGTAGGCTCAGGGAAAACCGTAGTTGCAGCACTCGCGGCCCTGCGCGTGATGGGCAACGATCATCAGGTTGCGATTGTCGCGCCAACCGAGTTACTGGCCGAACAGCACCTTCGGGTGTTCACACTCTGGCTTTCTCCCCTGGGAATCGAGCCGGTCTGGCTCAGCAGCAAGGTCACTGGCAAAGCGCGGCAGAAAGCATTATCGGAAATCGAAGGTTCTGCAAAAATTGTTATTGGCACCCACGCCTTGATGCAAGAAGGTGTGATTTTCAGAAAACTGGGCCTGGTAATAGTCGATGAGCAACACCGTTTCGGCGTTCATCAACGCATGGCGCTGGTCGATAAAGGCCGTCAGGAAGCTTCACAGGCCCACCAGTTGATCATGACTGCAACCCCTATCCCAAGGACGCTTGCTATGACTGCTTACGCTGGTCTTGAAGTTTCAGTCATCGATGAACTTCCTGCAGGGCGACAGGCCGTTACAACTGTCGCTGTCAGCTCTGAACGGCGCAGTGAGGTGATCAGGCGGGTTGAAGCTGCCTGCAGGGATGGCCAACAGGCCTATTGGGTTTGTACCTTGATTGAAGAGTCCGATGTAATTGAGGCACAGGCGGCTGAGGCTGTGGCGGCTGACCTTGGACAAAGGCTGACCGGACTTAAGACTGCACTGGTACATGGCCGGATGAAAGCAGCCGAAAAATTGGCGGTGATGGAGTCCTTTGAATCCGGAGCAGTTCAGTTGCTAGTAGCAACCACAGTGATTGAAGTGGGAGTGGATGTACCAAACGCCTCACTGATGATCATAGAAAATGCAGAACGTCTTGGCCTGGCACAGCTGCATCAGCTTCGCGGACGCGTCGGTCGGGGGTCCAGGCAATCAGCTTGTGTACTGATGTATAACCCGCCGCTTGGGGGTCTGGCCAAGCAACGTCTGGAGATACTTCGCAAGACCGGCGACGGGTTCGAGATTGCTGAAAAAGACCTCGAGCTCAGGGGTCCGGGTGAAGTGTTGGGAACGCGACAGACCGGTATGTTGCAATTTCGGGTTGCTGACCTTGCCAGGGATGCACATTTGCTGGATAGAATTCCACCGGTTGCGCAGAGCCTGCTCAAACATCACCCACAGCAAGTGGATAAGCTGATAGCACGCTGGGTCGGTGATGCCGCGCGCTATGTCGGAGTTTAACAACGATTGACGTGTTTGTGTCAACCCGTGACGGGTCGAGCTGGCTACTCCAAACTCTTTAGCAACACCAGAACCGCCTTACGTGCGTCTTTCACCGCCCGGTTAATTTGCTGCTCCGCCTGTTTCGCTTTTTCACTATGTTTTCCTTGGGGATTTAGATCAACCAGATCATCTACATGTTTATTCCACAAATGAAATAACGCTTCTCCTGCAGGAGGTGCAGGTTCAGGCATTAGACTGGTCAGATCATGTATTAATGACACTGCGCCATAGCCTCTTATCCGAAGCTGGCCTTCACTCTCATCACCAGCGTCGAACGGCAGGTAATAAAAACGGTAATCGGCAACTTCCTGTAATTCTCCGAGACTTTCAAGAACACGGAAAGAGGCAAAACGAATATTTCGTTGTGCTTCAGTAGTCTCGTTTCGCCAGGAATTGTAAGAAAGGGAACTCAGCGCAATAAACAGGCTGATAATTGCTACAGCATTACGATGAATTTGCGCGCGAATAGTGCTCATGAATAGCTATGACCGGTCAATGCATTTAATTATTACCAAAAATCCCTGCGTCAATACATAACCACTTTTTGAGCAAGTATTTCGGTACGTGCCTTGTTGATATCTTCATCAATCTGTCGGACAATTTCCAGAAATTCCGGTTCATCGCGTAAGGGATCCAATCTTTTATCAAGATCCAGAAGCCAACGCTGACGCCAACCTTTGTTATACGCTTGCTGAAGTGCGGCGATGGCCTTATCTTTCTCACCACGAAGCAGGAAAATGCTGGATTCCGTGTAATAAATTCCAGCATCATCCACACCATTGATTCGAGCCCTGCGCACTGCTTTTTCTGCCTCGGCGAGTCGCTGTGCTGCGCGTTCAGAATCCCCTAATAGATCATTTAGAAATGAAGCCATGGTAAGGGAAATCAGTTGGTCGCCATCAAAACCCTGGCTGTCATCCGGGTTGATCGCAAGTTCCATATGATCTCTGGCAGAAACCAAATCACCCTTCACCATACTGATCAAACCTGTCTGAAAGTGATAAAAACGCTGGAAGGTCTCGGGCAGACTATCAATTGAATCCCCGTACTGCTCCCGCACCATCCGGTCTGCTTCCTCAATACGTCCGGAAATTAGCATCAGGAAGAAATATTGAACTTTCAAATCGGTATTTTCACTCGCGAGCTCCAGCCCGGACGCTATCAACTGTTCTGCTCGTTCAAGCTCACCAACACTCAACCAGGCACTTGCCATCGTGCCGATAATAACCGGGCTCTCAGGTTCAATATCGTAAGATCTTTGTGCATACTCCCAGGACTCTACAAGGTCGCCGTGGGCACCCGCGTATCCTGACAATGTGCGCAGAAGCGTAACCGAATCGGGTCGGATCTGGATCAGACCATCAAGGATATCTCTTGCAGCTTCATAGTCGCCCTGAACAAAATGGTTTCCGGCGTAATTTATCGCAAGTAATTCATTGAGTGGATCAATCGCCATTGCCCGCTGCAATACCTGCCCCTGCTCTGGTATTCGTCCCAGGTCAGCCAATAAACCGCCCAGCCAAAGGTGTGCCGGAACATAATCCTCATTAAGTAATATTGCCTGTCGCAAGGCAGACTCAGCTGCATCAGTCTGGCCAATTTGCCAGCGTGCCAGGCCCAGTGCAGCAAAAGCCTCGGCAGATTCAGGGTCGATTGCCAGTGCTTTTTCTATCATCGGTTGAGCACGCTCGATCGCTTTTATCTGAGTAATATTGCCGTACAGGGACAGTAGTACTAACGAATCTGCAATGGCGGCATATGCCGGCGCATACTGCGGATCGTGCTCAAGCGCCTTGGCAAACAATTCAATGGCTTTCTGAATTTCCTGAGGTGACCGGCGCCACCAGTGCAGCCTACCCGTGCGGTATGCTTCAAATGAAGCCAGGTTTCGGGTCCGGCCCGCAGGCTTCTGATTCAGGCCGGCAAAAGAATCTACCAGGGCTTCAGCGATCGCACTGGCTACTTCATCCTGGATAGCAAATACATCGTCAAGTTCACGATCGTAAGATTGCGACCAAATGTGATAACCATCTTCGACATTAATCAGCTGCGCGGTCATCCGGATACGACTTCCGGCGGTGCGAATACTGCCTTCCAGAATGGTCCCGACATTCAAAAGGCGTCCAATGTCCCGGATGTCTTTTTGCGGTTCGCGAAAAGCGAATGAAGAGGTCCTTGCAGCAACATGCAGACCGTCCACCTGGGCCAGTAAGTTCAATATCTCTTCTGCGATTCCATCTGAAAAATGGACCTGATCTCCTTCGGGAGAGAGGTCGGCAAAAGGTAAAACCGCGATTGAATTCTCAGGCGCAGTAAATGTGCGTTTATCAACAAAAGATTGTGCAGTGCTTTGAGAATCAGACTCAAAAACATTGGAATAGTACTGATACAGTCCCAATCCAAGTCCGCCGGTGCCCACCATCATTACGCTGAAGATAATAAAAGTCTGTGCTTTGCTGAGTAAGCCGTCGGCAGTTCGCTTAATCCCTCCACCGGTCACATCAAATTGCCAGGCCAGCAGGAACACCACCGGGAATCCAAGAATCAAGGAAATAACAACAAACGTAGGCAACCATTCCGGCAGGCGAAGAGGTTCGACCGCCGCATCCATCAACTGCAGGACAGCGAACACGGCAACAGCATATGCACCCATTGTGCGCAACACTTTACGCCGCGACAATTCAGACACTACCGCCGATAAAAACGAATGGCTCTCAGACATCGATTTCCTGCAGATCCTTTTTTAGCCGGATATCGTTTCCAGCTTTCATTAATATATCCAATTCCCGTGCCAAGATGTGCATTGTTAGCAGGTACTCGAGCTATAGACGTTGTCAGGTCTCATTTAGTTTCTACAAGAGTACCAGACTGAGATGAAGCGAAGTAAAAAGTGGTTGAATTCGCAATAATTCGGTGAAATCACCACTTGGACAGGCATTTTAGTCAAATTTTTCCCTAAGGAACCTCTGATTTATTCTGGGCAAAGTAGATTGCGATTCAAAATGTTCATGTTCAAGGCGCGAGTCGCAGGTAATAGCTGGCTATTGCCAAGATTTGCAACATAGAAGCTGGACATTTTGGACGCAAGATACGAGTTCATGAATATATCAGGGGTTCCCTTACTTTATTACTTTTATCAAAGCGCCTCGTTACCCTGCTCGCCTGTGCGAATTCGAAGCGCGTGCTCAAGGTCGTGAACAAATATCTTCCCATCACCGATTCGCCCTGACATGGCGGATTCAGCAATCGCATCAACAACCGCTTCAACCCTGTCGGCGGGCACTGCAATTTCCAGCTTTAATTTGGGTAGAAAATCAACGACGTATTCTGCACCCCGATACAGTTCAGTATGTCCTTTTTGTCGCCCAAAACCTCTCACTTCAGTGACAGTCATGCCCTGAACTCCAGCCTCGGCCAGAGCATCCCGAACATCATCCAGTTTAAATGGCTTGATGATCGCGGTTATCATCTTCACATTAAGCACTCCCATGCAGTTTCATGTGTGACTTTAATGCGCCCCCTGCCGGGCCGCAATGGAATAATTATGATTGACCTTGGAAAAATTGATGACATCGTTAACCGCCTGAGTGATTCTCTGCCACCAGCGGCAAGCCGTTTACGCGAAGACATGGAGGCGCAGTTTCGATCCGTTCTGAAATCCGCATTTCAAAAAATGGATCTGGTTAGCCGCGAAGAGTTTGATATTCAGAAATCTGTTCTGGAGAGAACTCAGGCAAAGCTCGAGATGCTAGAGCGGCAGCTTGGCGAGCTCGAGATTTCTGGTCGCTAAGGCTGCTGCTTCTACAACCATTTGATGATGGTCGCAAAGAGATTTTCGAGTTCGACGGGCTTGGCGACGAAGTCATTCATACCAGCCTCTGTGCACAGTCTGCGATCTTCCGCGAAAATATTGGCGGTCATCGCGATGATTGAAATATCTCCGCCATTGGAGTTTGAAGCATCCATGGAACGGATCAGGCGTGTCGCCTCCAGGCCATCCATCTCAGGCATCTGGACGTCCATCAAGACAAGCTCATACGTATTGGTACGAACCATTTCTACGGCATCCCTGCCGTTTTCCGCAACATCCACAGCCAGACCCACACCAATTAAGAGCGCCGAAGCCACTTCAAGATTGAGTAAATTGTCTTCTACCAATAAAATACGCTTACCAGAATAATGTGTTCGCAGCTCCGTTTCAAAATTCTCCACGCGGGTTGGTAGTGCGTCCGGCTGAACCCCCTGGCCACGGCAGAGTCGGGCGGTAAACCAGAATGTGCTGCCCTGGCCCGGTTCGCTCTGTACACCGACTTCGCCCCCCATCAAAATCACCAACCGCCGGGTGATGGCAAGGCCCAGACCCGAACCACCGTATTCTCGCGTGGTGGAGGTGTCGGCTTGTTCAAAAGCATCAAACACTCCAGGCAATACGTCCGGATCGATACCGATGCCGGTGTCCTGCACTTCGAATCGTACCAGGAGCCAGTCATCTTGCTCGCTCAGTATTCTGCTACGCATGACGATGCTTCCCTGGTGGGTAAACTTGACGGCATTGTGAGCGTAGTTCAGCAATGCCTGACGTAGGCGTGTCAGATCACCCAGGAGCCAGGCCGATTGATCCTTAGATTCCACTTCAAGCGTCAATCCCTTGTCTTTGACCTCCTCTTTCAACAGCACTTGAACGTGACTGAATATTTCGTCCAAATAAAAATCTGACGGTGCCATGCTCAGCTTTCCAGCCTCAATCCTGGACAGATCCAATACGTCATTAATGATCGACAGCAGGTGCCCGGCTGAAGAGTCGATCATGGACAAATGACGTTTTTGCTCCGGCGTAGGACCTGCGCGCTGTAACAAGTGAGTGATCCCGATGATGGCGTTCATGGGGGTGCGGATTTCGTGGCTCATGTTGGCCAGGAATGCACTCTTAGCCTGGCTGGCAGATTCAGCATTTAATTTGGACTGTGCCAGTTCGCGGTTCAGCCTGCGAACACGTTTGGCAGATGAGGCAATGCCAGTAATACTCAGTAATGACAAAATTACACCAGCCATCAAGAGATAAAGGGTTTTCTGCTGGGTGGTGATTTTCTCAGTTTTTTCTGCCAGAGAGACTCCCTGTCCCGTAATAATCTCGTACTGCTCATTAATGCGATTTGTCTGGGTGGTAATCAACGTGTTTTGCTGATCGATATTTGTTTGCTGATCCGTCAATATGACTGCCCTGTTATCGATTTCCGCCATCTGGGTGGTCAATTCACCCTCGCGTTCGGCGAGTAAATCCTTTTGACGGGACAAGTCTTTTTCTTGCTGTTCCGATGCGGTCTTTAATCTTTGATATGCCTGTTCGGTTTGTTCAATTTTTGTTTCGCTTTTGACGAGTTCGCTTCGCGCAGTACCCAAGATGCTTTCCAGGTTGGAAATACTGCTGGAAAGATTGCCGGATTGAACTCCAAGCGCCTGTTGCTCCGCCTGTAATCGAATAATTCGTGCCTCTTGTTCCCGAATGGAAACCTGGGATTCGAGGTACAGTTTGGCCACATCCACCTCTGTGCCACCCAACAGGATAATATCCGGATCAATACCCAAATTCTGATTGATAACATTAGCCTTATTCAGCTCGAACGCCAAAGTCTCATTTGGTGTGTCATAGATATTCAGCATGATCAGTCGCTTGTTCTGCATGCCGAACGACACTAGCAGTATATTTTTGCCTTCAATTCTGTTGAACACGGAGCCCAGTTGGTCCATAAACTCCCGGGCCAGATAAACCACATGTGTCCCCTCCGGTATTTCTCCCGAGCTGGAGTAGCTGACGTGAAAGGCTTGTTCATGCAACCGGCGTGATTTTGTCAATGCATCAAGCTTGAGAAACACTTCGCGATCGGGGCCAATCACATGGATTTTATAAACGTTGATATTTGCGTGATTAGCCCACTGAACATGCTGGGCCAATTCAAGAACAAAGGCAGAAATTACATCATTTTTGGTAGGAGTCTGGCTCAGCGCTGGCCCTGTCAGCAGGGTAATAAAAGCAATTGAAAATAATAAACTCCTTCGGAGTGTGGAAAAATTATTTACAATTCTCACGGCTTGATTCAATCCATCAGTTCACTGTTGGAGTCGACAGCCGGCAAAATGCATCGTGGTATTTTCTAGTAACTTGACTATAAAAATCACTTTATCTCTTTTATTGTAATTTTGATCATAGTGTATTATGTAAATTTAATATTATAATACTTGTTTAGTTTTCTGCAAATTTATGTTTAATATTTTCAGTATTGACTTTTTGTTATAGTAGGATAATTGTAATATTTAGGAGAGTTGGCAGGTTGTTCATGGCTGATCGGGTTACCAATTGGTTGAACTGCCCATTGCAATCATTACCCAGAACCAGATAACCGAAAGGGCAAGCACTTAATCAGTGCGAGTTTTAAAAACTTGTGTTCATTTAGCCTATACTTTTATAGTAATGCTTCGGGCTGGACCTAGCCACAATGTCGTCGAATGACGTCGATGTTCTTGCCTGGATGGTTGCAATATTATATATTTATGTGATTCGGGCTAATCACAATCAATGTATTTATTATTGACTTGCAGATGGAAAAAGAAGGTGCGTGGTGTTATTAAACCGACAATTCGTAGAGCGTGGATCACTGGTAGTTATCTTGTTTCTTCTCTGGGTGGTTCCCGCCCCGTCTCGCGCGCAAACATCGCCAACGGATATGACAGATATGAGCTTAAGCGAGCTTATGTCGGTTCGTTTTACGAACGAATCAAACCCTGAACGCCAGCGTTGGGGTATCGGCTATCACTATAGTCAGGTCTTGTTTGAAGGTTACCGCGACGAACGTAACTCAATTTCATTGAGTGCATTGCTCGGACCTCCCAATGGTGAGACGTTTCCAATCCTTCAGACACGCATCAAGCAGCAGGCACATATCTTTAGTTTCACCTACAACCTGACCAGTTCGATCAGAATCAATGTTCTGGCGCCGTACATTCGCCAGTCGACAGAGCATATAAGTGTTGTGCCCGGATTTTCCGAATTCACCATTCCCTCAAGCGGTGCCGGGGATGCCGCCTTTATAGTGTCCAGTTCACTTGCGGAGGGTGTGAATAAAGGCTGGATTATCTCCGGAGGGTTGAGCGTTCCAACGGGTTCGATCACGGAAAAGGGACATACACCGGCCGGTCCTGGTAGCCAGCTTCCATATACTATGCAACTGGGTTCGGGAACCTGGGACATTCCCGTGAGTTTTACCTACCACAGCCACTTGCAAGCTTGGAATTGGGGCGGACAAGTGCTTGGACAACTGCGGACCGGGCAAAATGATCGCGGTTATCGACTTGGGCACCAATTGCTGGTATCCCTCTGGACCGAGAAGCAGCTGCTCAAACGGTTGGCTGCTTCTGTCAAACTGACGGGTCAACAATGGGGGCGAATCAAGGGAAACGATAAAAACTTTCCCGGGCCTATCTACCCTACACCGGTAGCCGATCCGGATGCCTTTGGCGGGACCAAAGTGAACTTGATATTCGGTTTGAGGACATCGTCTTCGAAAGATATGAGTTCGTCGTCTGCCCTGCGTGGCCAGACGTTTGGTCTGGAGCTTGGTTTTCCGGTTTACCAGTCTCTCAATGGTCCCCAGCCAGAGGAAGATTACCGCCTCAATCTGAGCTGGACTCTTTCGCGTTAGAATTTTCTTTTATGGACTGACATCACGCGCGCATCAGTACCCGATAATTTCCCTGTAAGTTTCTATCTTGAGCACAGAGGCCAGGGGATTTAGCAAATTCTCTGACCTGCTTTACTCCAAATACCCTACTTTTTCCGAGGAAGTTATCGAATGAATTAGCGCTGCCAAAGGCACAAGATTCATGGAGCAAATTATTTCGGGAGAATAACGTTGAGCCTTGCCAGGGTTCGCAGCCGTGCCTGCGTGGGAATAGAGGCTCCGCCAATCACCGTGGAAGTACATTTGTCCGGCGGGCTACCTGGGATTTCGATTGTCGGGCTACCGGAAACCGCCGTCCGAGAATCTCGCGATCGGGTACGCTCCGCTTTACTCAATAGCGGTTTTGATTTTCCAGCCAGTCGCATCACGATCTCACTGGCGCCTGCAGAACTTCCTAAAGTAGGTGGTGGACTGGATCTGCCCATCGCCCTTGGCATTTTGGCAGCATCAGGTCAAATTCCCGAAGCGCGCCTGGAAACCACAGAGTTTTTGGGTGAGCTATCACTGGGCGGAAAACTACGCCCGGTTCGTGGCGCCCTGCCTGCAGTAGTGCAATGCGCACAGCTTGGTCGCACATTGGTTCTTCCGCTTGGCAACCAGTCTGAAGCAATATTGGTCAAACAAGGGATCCAGCTTTGTGCTGACTCTTTGCTCGCCGTGGTCGCCTGGTTATTCGACCGGGCACAGCTACCGAAGCCGGAAGATAATCCAATTGAGGAAAACGATGTACTACCTGATATGGCCGATGTTGCCGGTCAGGCAGGTCCAAGAAGAGCCCTGGAAGTTGCCGCTGCCGGCTCTCACAACATCCTGCTTACCGGCCCACCTGGCACCGGCAAATCCATGCTGGCCAGCCGCCTGCCCGGCATTCTTCCGGACCTGGATGAGGCCGAAGCATTGCAGACTGCCATGGTCACATCGATCAGCCAGTCTGGGTTTAATGCCCGCAATTGGAAGAAGCGGCCCTTTCGTGCACCACACCACAGCTGCAGCGGCGTGGCCTTGGTAGGAGGAGGACCAGTCCCGCGTCCGGGAGAAATTTCCCTGGCTCACAATGGCGTATTGTTCCTGGACGAATTACCCGAATTTAACCGCCATGTACTCGAGGTACTACGTGTGCCTATGGAATCCGGGAAGATTCTGATCTCCCGGGCTGCAAGACAGGCAGAATTTCCTGCAAGATTCCAATTGGTGGCCGCCATGAATCCCTGCCCTTGTGGTATGGCGGGTTCTGGGAGCGGGAATTGCAATTGCAGTGCGGAACAAATTCAACGTTATCGCCACCGGGTTTCCGGGCCGCTTTTGGACAGGATTGATATTCAGGTAGATGTTTTACGCCCACGTATGTCTGTGCTGGATTTCCAGAATCATGTGGGCGAGGCATCAGCGTTTATCCGCTCAAGGGTTATTCGGGCCCGCAACATTCAGGCCAAGCGCAATGGACACACTAATGCCTGTCTGGAGCCTGCAGGAATTCAAGAACACTGCGCATTGGGATCCTCGCAACGCCGCCTGCTGGACAATGCCAGTGAGCAATGGCAGTTTTCACCGCGCGCCTGTCACAGGATTCTCAAAGTTGCACGCACCATCGCTGACCTGGAAGGAACCCTGGAC
>JBLHGQ010000003.1:0-56048 GCA_047614505.1 Rhodothermales bacterium
CGCAGGAAAAGCCGGCGTTTTCCGCGATGGATGTATTTGAACTTGAGTGGGCAACCCAGCCACAATTTTCACCTGATGGCAGCAAGGTGGTCTACATCCGCAACAGCATGGACATCATGCAAGATAAAGCGGTAGGCGCGCTGTGGGTGATCGGCTCTGATGGCAAAGGTCACCGGAAGCTGACGAATCGGGATATCGGTGAGAGCAACCCACGCTGGTCGCTGGACGGTACGCGGATTGCGTTTACCAGTATGGATGACGTGCATGGCTCAGAGTTGTTCATCCACTGGGTGGAAGATAACCGCACGGCCCGCATCAGTCAGTTGGATCGCTCGGCCTCTGATCTGCAATGGTCACCCGATGGCACCATGATCTCGTTTACGATGCTAATACCTGAAAAACCCCCGGTCCTCGTCAAAGGCCCTGAAAAACCAAAGGATGCAGAGTGGGCCGAGGCGCCCCAGGTCACCAACCGGGTATATCACGAAGCCGATGGAAGTGGTCATATTGAACCCGGGTTTCAGCAACTTTTTACGATTCCGGCCGATGGAGGCACGCCGAGGCAGATCACCAGCGGTGAATTTCAGCATAACGGCCAGTACAGCTGGGCAGCGGATGGCAACTCAATTGTGTTCTCTGCTAACCGCCACCCCGACCATGAACTGGCATTCCGGAACACTGAAATCTATAAGATCGATACCCGCAACCTTGAGATAACGGCACTCACTGACCGATTTGGCCCTGATCACTCCCCAGCAGTTTCACCAGATGGTAAAAAAATAGTCTGGGCCGGTTTTGACGACAAGGTGCAGGCTTACCAGGCAGACCACCTATATGTCATGGATATCGATGGGAGTCATGTAAGTGAGCTTAGTTTCGAGCCGGCACACTCACCTGCCAATCTGGCGTGGGCTCGCGATGGTAAAGGCATTTACTTTCAGTATGACCATCATGGCAATACAAAGATTGGTTACACCAGCCTGTCAGGTAAATTCCGTCAAGTGGCTGCCAACCTTGGCGGCACTTCCATCGGTCGACCTTATGGAGGCGGCTCATTCCATCTGTCAGGTACCGACAGCATCGTCTTCACGCACACGACGCCCTATCACCCCTCAGAGTTGGCCGTTGTGGGACGAGGCGGCAAATCCCAACTGATCTCAAGTCTTAATGACGATGTGCTTGGACAACGCACCCTCGGTCAGGTGGAAGAAGTCTGGTACCAGTCTTCGTTTGACGGACGCGACATTCAAGGCTGGATTGCGAAACCACCCGGCTATGAGGAAGGCAAAACCTACCCATTATTGGTAGAAAACCATGGCGGTCCGATCTCAAACTACGGTGACCGGTTCTCACCGGAGATTCAGCTCTATGCATCTGCCGGTTATGTTGTTTTTTATCCAAACCCGCGCGGCAGCACCTCCTACGGTGAAGAGTTTGCCAATCTGCTGTACAACAATTACCCCGGCGAGGACTATCAGGATGTGATGGATGGCGTCGATGCCATGATTGCGGCAGGCTACACCTCTGAAGAGCAGTTATACGTTACCGGCGGTAGTGCCGGAGGCATCATGACTGCATGGATCGTGGGCAAAAACCATCGGTTCGAAGCTGCAGTGGTCGCAAAACCTGTGATGAACTGGATCAGTAAACTGGGTGTTGCAGACAACTATTTCAGGTACGCCGAATATCGGTATCCCGGCCAGATCTGGGAGAACATGGAAACCTATTGGAAGCACTCTCCACTCTCATTGGTCGGCAATATCGAAACGCCGACAATGGTGATGGTTGGAACCGCCGATCTGCGAACACCTCTTTCCGAGGCCAAGCAGTTGTACCACGCTCTGAAGATTCGGGAAATTGATACCGCCCTCGTCGAAATTCCGGGCGCCTCACATTTGATCGTCAAACGCCCCAGCCAGTTGATTACAAAAGTGCAGCATGTATTGGCGTGGTTTGAGAAGTATCCTCCTCAAGAATAGTTGCTGTACATGTAAAGAAACGTGAATTTTTCTCAAAAGGCTTAATCTGGCATCTTACTCTAACCCACAAACTCCATTACCCTATCAAGCCGGCTTTGCAGGGGCATCGCTGGAAGTGGTATCGGCTCGTAACCGTACTGCCGGTAAGCAGCCATTATCTGTTGACTGATGTCCCGGGCAACATCACTACTTTCCATCCGCACCTTGGTCTGGGCATAATCGTTCAAAGGCTCGAGGAAAAACACCCGTGCAAATCTTAGCCGTTCGAGCCAGGTCGACAATCGCGGGCCAACCTCAATACCTGCGTTTTGGGAAAATACCAAGGTCTCGATAATCGAGGTATCGGTGAACAAGACTTCATTGCGCGGCAAGGTGTTAAACAGCTCAAAATCGCGTTCCAACAGGTCAAGTTGCCATTGAATCGGATCGGCGCGCATTCCTTGTGCACTGGAGCCATTGGCCACGGCTTCTCTGAGCAAGCACTCTGCCGTCTCTTCAACCGTGCGATAACCATTGTCAGACAGGGCCTTAAGTAAGCTGGATTTGCCCGAACCGGGGCCACCTGCAAATACACAAATTTGAGTTTGGGTTTCCCGCTCTGGAACGAGCTTCGCAGCGACTTCAAACTCCAGTCTGGGCAGCATTCCCGGGACAAAACGGTTCTTGCCCTCGAATGCCTTTGTGCCGTTGACATAGCTGTAATACTTGCGGCATTCGCAGGACTGGTACTCGATATCCACTGGCGTGAACCGGCGCTTTGCTTCCGGCCAGTACTGTGTCTGAATTTCGATCATTCGATCACAGGTTTGCTGGTGATTATCCAGCCCAAGGTGTTTCTGCAAGCGGTCGAGGAACGCAATTGCCCCAATCCCGGTCGGAACCGGACTGGCAGGGTCTATCAGATCTGGTCGAAACCAGGAAAGATCGATCACTGCCATAAAAATCGGGAAGTCGTTGTCCATCCGAAACTCACGGTTTATAAGGCGGGTGGCCTCGATCACGTTTTGCTTTGCATCAATAATGGACTCCAACAAGAAGTCCCGTACGTCCGCAAATAAGCTGCTTGCCGCTTCGAGCTGCGAATACCATTCGCCCTGCCAGTGAATATTCTGTACAGGATATGCAGTCAGGTTGCACCAGGGCTGGTCCGGTAGGGCCAGCAACTTTGCTTTCAGCGATTCGGGATTCGCCAACTCGTCGCTGTTCAAAACGTCCAGTGTCGAACCCTTGTTGCACCAGCGTGCAAAGAAGGCAGCATGAACCATCGCAGGTGGATCATCAACCAACGGTTGCAAAAATCGAATGATGGATTTGCTGACCCGGTCATCCTCCCTGAACACGTTGAGAAAACGACCTTGCTGGAATATCGGATCGTCAGACCATGGTGATTCTTCGCCAGACTCCCTTAAATGACGGATATTTTCCCGCGCTCGGCAGTAGTCGAAAAACGATGCCACCGGGTCGGGCAATTCCAGACCTTCCAGCGCCTGGGCATAGGGATTCGTTTGGAACTCTCCGGATACTTGTTGCATGACTCTATTGTGCACAGGAACTGCAGAGAAGGCATCCGGAAAAGTCTAACAATTGCAAAATGGGTCTAAAACTTGGCGTCAAATATTGTTCTGAGCCCAATTATTGCAAAACCATCAGCCTACACTGGCACCTGAGTCTGACCCCAAAATTTTCCCCAAAATTTTGATTGCGGTAAAGAATCAAACTCAACTTCGATTCCAAGTCGTTGTTGATTGAGCAGAAATCATTGAGAATGGTTTTTTAGAAATCAAAGACAACTGATGACAGATTCTCACAACCCGGCATCTCAACCCCACCTGGCCCGAAAACTCGGCCTTATGGGCCTGGCCGCCACTGGTATCTGTTCGATGCTGGGTGCGTCAATTTATGTCGTGCCCTTCATGATTCAACGCAGCGTGCCGGGCATCGACCAGTACGTGTTGCCCGCTTTTCTTTTTGCCGCAGTACCTGCCTTATTGGCCGCATTTGCCTATGGGATCCTCGCCTCGGCTATGCCACGGGCGGGCGGAAGCTATATCTATGCCAGCCGGGGCCTTAATCCTTACCTGGGTTTTATCGCCAGTTTCTCACAGTGGTTCGGCCTGTCCATCGTGATCGGGGTGATCGCTTATGTGATCGTGCCGTTTCTGCGCGATATTGCAATGGGCATGAACTGGACCACCCTGGCTCAATTGTTGGAGCTGGGCTGGGTACGGGTGACACTGGCCCTGGGCCTCATCTGGCTGTTTGTTTATGTGAATGTACGAGGGGCCAGACCCTATGAACGCACACTGATCCCGATGATGTTTATCATGTTTGCCCTGGGTGCCATCGTCATCGTTGCAGGGCTGCTGAATGACCATTCCGATTTTGCCCGTGCCCTGATGGAGAAAGAAAATCGTGCCCTGCCTGAAGGGGCCGCTCATAATTTCGACTGGAAGGTTTTTGTATCCGCCTCCGCCCTGCTCTTTTCCAGTTTTATTGGCTTTGATTCAATTGCACAGGCCGGTGGGGAAGCTAAAAACCCCAGCAAAAACCTGCCGCTGGCCATTGCGGTAGCGCTGCTTACCGTGGGTGGGTTCTATTTCCTGTTTACATTTTCTGTTTACCATGCCGTGCCGTGGTCCTTTATTGCCTCAGAAGCCATGGCAAGGGATATCTCCGCAGCTGGGATGCTGACATACCTGTTACCAGCCGGTCTTTCAGTGGCGATATTAGCAGGGGCGGCCGTGGCCCTGATCAATGACCTCCCGGCCATGCTGCTTTCAGTCTCGCGGCTGATGTTTGCCTGGGCCGAGGACGGCATCTTCCCCAAAACCATGGCAAGCGTGCACCAGCGTTTCCATACACCTCACTTTGCACTGGTTGCCAGTGGAGGGATTGCCAGCCTGGGTGTCATCGGTAGTCATTTTGCCGGCGATTTCTTCCTCGGCATTGATATTATGGTGACTGCCATGATGGTCAATTTCCTGTTGATGTGCCTCACACTGATCAGTTTGCCGAGGGTCAACCCGTCGCTGGCTTCCAGCATCACAGTGATAACAAACAGAAAACATCAATTGTTACTGGGCTGGGCAGGTGCGATTTTCCTCAGCTTTTTTCTGGTGGTACATGTTTGGAAAGACTTAAACGCAACGGTTGATGCCTGGTACTTTCATTCAACGCCTGTGTGGTTGATTGTTATGGCGCTGGGCTCGGCTCTGTTTTTGATGAAGATGAGCATGCTCAAAAAATCGGGAGCAGACGTTGATGCATTATTTAAACAACTACCGGATGAATAATCGCCGAAGCCATAAATCCTGGAACGATCATGAGAAAAATTGAAAAACTGGAACTGGCCCCCGGGTTTGAGATATCCCGGGTCCTTACCGGGCTTTGGCAGGTTGCGGATTTGGAACGCGACGGCAACACGCTGGAACCGGAAACCACGGCTAAATTCATGCAGCCCTATGTCGATGCAGGATTCACAACTTTCGACATGGCCGATCATTACGGTTCAGCAGAGATCATCGCCGGTCAGTTCAGAAACGGGGAGCCAGGTGGAAAGCAAGCTCAGTTGCTGACCAAGTGGGTACCCAAGCCAGGGGCGGTCAGCAAACAGGAAGTTAGAGCAGCAGTACAACGATCCCTGGACCGCATGCAGGTGGAGCAATTGGATATGCTCCAGTACCACGCCTGGAATTACGCCGACCCTGCATGGCTCGACAGCCTGTTCCACCTGATGGAACTCAAGCAGGAAGGGCTTATTGCCCACCTTGGGCTGACAAACTTTGATGCCGCCCACTTGCGGGTGGCATGCGCCAGCGGAATCGAAATAGTGAGCAATCAGGTGAGCTATTCGCTACTGGATCAGCGGGCCTCTGGCGACATGACAGAGGTCTGCGAGCAATACGGGGTGAACTTACTCGCTTTCGGCACCCTGGCTGGCGGGTTCTTAAGCGAAAAATGGCTTGGCAATCCCGAACCAGCCAGCAAGCAATTAACGACCTGGTCACAAATGAAATATAAACGTTTTATCGACACCGCAGGCGGTTGGCAGCCATATCAGCAACTTCTCGGCAGTCTGGATAAAATTGCCAGTAAATACGGAACATCAATCTCAACTGTGGTCAGTCGCTACATGCTGGATCAACCGATGGTGGGCGGGATCATTTTAGGTGCACGCCTTGGCCAAAATGACCACATAAAGGAAAACCTCGGAATTTTCGAATTGAAGCTGGACCCACAGGATCACGAATCTATTCAACAGGCTGCCAGTCAATTGCAGCTTATTCCAGGTGATTGTGGTGACGAATATCGCAAGCCACCATTCTTAACTGCCACGGGTGATTTGAGCGACCACCTGGAGTCCATTCCGCGCGTTTTCGAGCCCGTGCAATCAGATGACGGAAAAACCCGTGTATTCAGTGGAGTAAGTTGGGAGGATTTTGCGGGTTACAGTCGCGCCATTAGAAGTGGTGATCGAATTTGCGTATCAGGCACTACGGCCAGCCATGGTGATCAACTTATTGGCGGCAAGGACCCGGCTGCGCAAATGCATTTTGTGATCGACAAGATCCAGGCTGCCATCGAGTCATTGGGTGGAAGCCTTGAAGATGTCGAAAGAACTAGAATATTCGTCAGCAATATCGATCACTGGGAGCCCGTGGCACAGGCGCATGGGCAGCGGTTCAGGCACATCAAACCGGTCAATACACTGGTCGAGGCAAAGCTGGTAGGTCCGGAGTTCCTGTTGGAAGTTGAGGCAGAGGCATATTTGCGCCAGCGATGACTTGATGACGCAGAAGAGAAACCTGAACTCAATATTTGGGCTTTGACTCCTTGTGAATTCCTGCTGTTCGCCGATTATCACCGGGTCAGTAAACGCAACACTCAGGTCTGCTTCTATGGGTTCTATTATGATTGTGTGCTGATGTTGGAAAGGATTAATGCGATCCAATTCATGAGTAACCGATGCATAGTTACTGCCGGGCCAGTTTCGACATTGGAGGAACGCGCCTGGACTGTTACATTGATTGTATCGCCGGGATTCAAGTCGCCCAGGGTGCATTCAATTCCCCTGGATTCAATCGCATTTGAATTGCCCGAATCTAATTCATCATAGCTGTGGCAATCATGAGGGCGATCAGCTTCAAACAGCGTGAACAGTATGGCTTTTCTTCGGTCCACATAGTCACGAAGTATGATGTTAGGAAGCATTACTGAGCCAATGTTCTCAATTAAAATTTCATACTGAAATGCGGTGTTTCGTTCAATGATGCCTGGTCCGGTTTTGCGAATACTGAGTCGGGGTTCCGGTCCAGTGATCCGGGTGCACTTCTCAACTTCAACTGGTCTGGAATTTATGGAGAATATTTGTGCTGTATTACAAAACTCGCCAGCATGATCAACAGAAACTTCAATGCAAGGGCTAAAGCGATCATTGCCTTCAAGTGTCGCACGATTGAACGTTATTTTTTTGTAATCTGTATTCTGATCATCAATTTCCGGGTTAGTGGGGAAGGAATCTTCAAAACTAAAATCTCGCGGCAAGAGATCGGCGACGATTAGTTGATTCGCAGAGGTCGTACCGCGGTTACGAATATCAATGCCGCAGCTTGTTCCTCGGTTTTATCCGGCTTCACGGCTTTGACCCACTTGTACAAGCTGTGTGCGGAAACACCCAGGCGTTCAGAAACTTCAGTAACAGAATATCCCCGATCAACGATTTGTCGGACCGCTTCATCCTTAAATTCTGGGCTATATCTTTGACTGTTCATACCACTTCCTCCTATGCTCAGATCATAGCCCGGAAGTGTCCTTAATACCGTGGGAAGTCCAATCATAGTCTGGAAGTGTCCTTAATAACGTGGGAAGTCCAGTTGGCCGAAAACGGACATAGTCAGGGAAAGGATTTTTAGAGGTTTGATATCAGAATCGCGTCAGGATGTCGTTGGCAAGACGCAGTCTTTGCGACAACACCTGCATCACATGGATCGCAAATTCCGGTTTTTTCCTCACCAGAACGAGAAATGCTTCCCGGTCCAGTGGAGCCAACAAACAGTCACTGCTGGCAGTTGCGGTCGCACTGCGGTCAGTTTCATCGATCAGCGACATTTCACCGACAATTCCACCTTCCATTTCCGTGCCAAGCTCCTGCCCACTGATCGTAAGACTAACTTCACCTTTCAGGATCACGAACATTGTCCCACCCGTTTCACCTTCATGAAAAAGAACGGATCCAGCATCAATTGAGAAGAACTGATCCTGATTATCCAGCAATTCCAAAAATCCAATTTCTTCCTTTTGCATTACTCTTTGCCTCAGCCAGCCAGAAGCATATTCGCTACCCGCAAGCGATTCGCCAATACAGCCATCACATGCAAGGCGAAATCGGGGCTCTTGGAAATAATTTCGCGAAATTGATCGCGGTTAATTCGAGCGAGTGTTGTGTTTCTAAGAGCAACGGCAGTCGCACTGCGGTGATTGGCGTTTATCATCGCCATTTCTCCGATAATACCGCCGGGGAGTTCGGCGCCCAGAGGTTCGTTTTTTAGCAGAATTTCCACCTCACCACTGAGCACGACGTACATGCAATCCGCCGGCTCTTGCTCCTGAAAAATGACAGCCTTTTTCTTGTAGTCAACCTGATCTTCCCAATCATTAAACAAATCCAACATTAACATCGCATCACCTGCTTCCACCCCAAAGTGTTTTTATCTATGGAATTAATAGAATACACCATAAAAGCACATCTATAATCAGGAATGCGAACGCTCACCCAGCTGGATCTGATCGTCATAGCGGTTTACCTGCTATTGATATTTGCAGCAGGAATCCTGCTTACCCGTCGTGCCAGCAGTTCGATAGATGACTTTTTCATTGGTGGCCGTCATATGCCATGGTGGTTGATCGGCATATCAATGGCCGCCACCAACTTCTCAATTGACACGCCTGTCTCTCTGACCAATTTTATTCGGACTGAAGGCATCTCAGGTGTGTGGTTTTTCTGGGCCAGTGCGATTTCAGCCTTATTGGTGGCATTCCTTTTCGCAAAATTGTGGCGCCGATCCAGTGTGATGACAGATGCGGAAATTATTGAAAAACGTTATTCCGGCAAGCCGGCGGCTGCACTTCGCCTGTTCAAAGGATTTTATTTCGGAATTCTATTCAATGCCTTCATCATGGGATGGGTTTTTCTCGCAGTGATCAAGGTTCTGGGCGGATTGACCGATTTTCCCGTGGAATGGATCTTATTCGGCGCAACCACTCTGGCACTGATCTACACCCTTGCATCAGGGTTTTATGGCGTCGTTATTACAGATTTTATTCAGTATTTCGTCGCCCTGGCCGGTTCCATAACTCTTGCGGTATTTGCAGTGAATGAAGTGGGTGGTCTTGGCGCACTTGTGGCTGGTCTGGAACAGCAGGGTATGGAGCAGAAGTTGCATTTTGTGCCGGACATGAACAGGGATAATCTCGGCCCCATTTCAGTATTCCTGACTTACATCATGGTTCAGTGGTGGGCACATAAATACGCCGATGGCGGCGGCAAACATATCCAACGCATGCTATCGGCAAAAAACGAACAGCATGCATTTGCCGCCACTCTTTTATACGCCTTCATTAATTATGCAGTTCAGGTATGGCCATGGATACTAACTGCTCTGGCCTCCTTGCTGCTGTTCGATCAACTGGTGGATCATGAACTGGCCTATTCAATGACTATGGCCCGGGTTCTGCCTGCTGGACTGCTGGGCCTCGTGCTGGCCAGCCTGATTGGCGCATTTATGTCGACCATTGATACACACCTTAATCTTGGTGCTTCCTACATGATCAACGATATTTACCGGCGATTCATAAAGCCCGATGCCAGTGAAAAACACTATGTGTGGATGTCGCGCCTGGCAATGATTTTGTTGCTTGCCATCAGCATCATGCTGGCGCTGAACATGGAGTCTGTAGCGGGCGCCTGGAAATTCCTGCTGACCTTTGCCGCTGGCGCCGGGCCGGTTTGGATTATCAGGTGGTACTGGTGGCGTATCAATGCATGGTCAGAATTCTCTGCCATGATCGCCTCGGGGATTATCGCAACCTGGATCAATTTCGCCCATGGTGACTGGCTGTATTCTCAGAAATTGTTGCTGACCGTGGCCCTGACGGCCCTGATCTGGATTCCTGTCACTTTGTTAACTGCACCGGTTATGCGTGAAAAACTACAGGAATTTTCCGATTCAATCCGTCCGGGCGGGGCTGGCTGGCGCGAATTTTCCAATCTGAACGATGGCAAACCCGGCCAGGCACTGTTGCATTGGTTTCTGGCACTTATTGCCCTGTTTGGCGTTAATTTTGGGCTAGGCTGGCTGCTGTTAAGGAGTTTCTAATCGCTCTGGCTGGCGGTGCCAGATTGTTTGCCATGAATATTATTTTGCCGATGGCCTATCCATAAGCCCGCAACAATGGACACCGCCGCCATGGTCCAGACTGTAACAGCGCCGGTTGGCATATCGAAAAGAGCTGACAATACAATGCCGATCAAGAATGAAACCGCACCAATCATGTACCCCGCTACCAACCTGGGCACACCGTTCATTCGCCTGCTTGCCAGGGCCGGAATGATCAGGCTCGCAAACACAAGATAAACACCCACCAATTGCACTGAAGCGGTAACAGCAAAGGCAAATGTCACATAAAAGCCAAATTGGCCGATTCTGTTGCGCCCCAGAAACCATGCAAACAGAATAACAAGGTACAACAAGGCGATAGGAACAAGCATGCTCCATGTGGACCAAAGAATTTGTCCCACCAGCAAATCCTTCAAATGCTCGCCACCATGCGGATTTTCAGCAAGCAACAATATGCTTCCGGTAGCTGCAAGCACAAACAAGATACCGATCAATGGTTCTTGCGACCTTGGCCAGCGTTTTTCTGTCCAATTCAGGCCTGCCGCTGCAATTAATGCTGCAGAAACCGCAGAGAATTGCACCGCCAAATGGTTGTCCTCCCAACCCCAGACTCCTGCCGCGAGAACGCCTAGTCCGGCCACTTGTGCAATGGCCAGATCAATAAAAATTATACCGCGCTTCAGCACTTCCTGACCTAGAGGAACATGTGTGCTCAACACCAGCAAACCGGCCACAATTGCGGGCCCGATAATGCTCCAGTCCACCATTTCAAGGTTCATTTCAACATCCTGTTACTGGCCTTGTTATCGTGCATTAATCAGACGATCAACAATGTCATCAAACATGCTGTAAAGGTCAACGGCTTTATCGCTACCCCCTACCGTCAATGGCAACATTACAGCAGGAATAGCCGTTCTTTCTGACAACCACAAAGAAGCCTTTTCACTTTGATACGGAGCCCGAATGATCAGATCTGCGCCCTTCCCGTCCTCTCCAAGTTCAGACAATAGGGCGGCCAGATGACTCGCTGTTGGCGGAACGCCGGCAACCGGTTCCAGGGTCGCTATTTCCTGCAGACCAAGCCATTCTTCCAGATACACCCAGGATTTATGGTGCGCGATGATCTTGCGTCCTTTCAGTGATGCAGCTGCCTCTTCCCATCGAACAATTGCAGCACTCCATTTTTCTTTAAAACTGAGCAAATTCTTTTGGTAGAAAGAAGCGTTGTCTGAGTCCAACTTGCCAAGCCGAAGGGCCAGTGCTTCTGCAATCAACAGCATATTGTGCGGGTTCAGATGAACATGTGGATTTCCTTGTGGGTGCATATCACCCTGTGCACGATCAACACTCGCCGGGACGTCGAGTCGGGCAACAAATGTGCTTGATTCAAAAAAACCGGCATTACCAGGCCTGACTCGCGGGTTATTGGCTTTTTCGAGTAACTTTGGCAACCAGCCAATTTCAAGGTCCGCGCCGCTGCAAATAACCAGGTCGGCACGCCGCATCTTTGAAATCAAGGACGGCCGAGCCTGGATATAATGTGGATCCTGCAGTGCGTGGGTCGCACTGTTGACTTCAGTAAGGTCTCCCCCTAATTCCTGCACAAGGCTCGCCCACTCTGGTTCACAGGCGAATACTTTCAGGTCTGCCTGTGCGACCAGCGGACCGGCAAATAACAGACAAAATACCAGAGCGATTCTCATTTGCGTTTCCCCGCTAAAAACTGTGAGCACCGTGTGCACCAATACTGTAAATATACTGAAGGCCCCATTGCTCATCATTTTGCAGGCCAGCCTGGTCGTGTGTGTATTGCAGACGAAGGCGACTGAATTCTGAATGCGACCAATCCGCCATCAGGCTATATCGCATGGGGTCCCCTGGAGATAGCGCAAGTGCAGTGTTCGCAAACCCAACACCCGGGTTGTCGGATGACAATGCGTCATATCTTGCTCCAAAGCGCCAGCCCGGCTTGGCTTGATAAATGGCCTGCATATACCAGCCCTCTTGATCAATATCCCATGCCAGAGTGTCAACATGTGGAATCGAATAAAACCCCTGTTCATCGCGCCAAAGGTATTCAGCCTGGAATTTGAAATTTCTTTGCTTCCAGTTTCCGTTGGGCGACCACTTCCAGACAAATTCAGCCAGTAATACGTCGGCATCACCGTTAAATAACAAGGGCTCCGATTCATCACCGGACTGGCGGTCGATACTTTCTGTTGAAAGGTACGACAATCCTGCCAACCAGCTGCTGCTGAAGCCCGCGTCACCACCTACCCGAGCGTGCATTGACCAGGCACCAAATCCTGAACTGTCTGCTCCAGATGATGGATAACGATCACCGCGCAGAACCTCAGCACCCAATTCGAAATACAAGTCCGTAGGTGCTATCCAACGCAATTGCGCTCCATCATCAATATATTGATTTCCTAAAAATGCCTGATATGCCAATGGTTGATCCACGAAATCCCAGCTGTGGGAGTGCTTGTCATTTAGATAACCGATGTCTGAAAAAAACCGTCCCATACGCAATGACAGACCTGCCGGCAGGGCCAGAGTTTCAATCCAGGCTTCTTCGACTTCCACAACGGTTTCACCGTCCTCAATCACAATCGGAACTGTTAGCCAGGCAGTGAACAAATCATCAACATTGGCACTGATATCGATCTCGGTCTCGCCCAGGGACAATCCCTCAGCTACCGGTCCGGCCTCGCCACCAAGGGGAAACCCGGGTATGGAATATGATTCGGCATCATTTTGATAACTCCAGGCCTGCCCCTGAAAAATAATTCCGATAGCAGGGTTGAAGGCATTATTGCTGCTCTTCGAAATCGCAGATAGAGCTCGTAACTCAGCATCTTGTTGGCCCGGCGTTTCATCGGCTGAACCGATAGTTTTGTTTTCCGCAGCCTGCAATCTCAACTCCAGACTTGCGATTCGTTGGTCATAGGAATCACGTAACAGCTTGAGCTCCGCGCGTAATTGTTCTATCTCACCGTCAGAATCACTATCTGCACGTGCATCGTTGTAAATGGTTAACAGGCAGAAAATAAACATACCTTGAATAAACTTGCGCATCGGAATACCTCCCAAATCCACTAAAAAATGGTGACTGAACAGAATTTCTGTCAGTCATTCAAAGCTGGATCAGATTGAAATGGGGGGTGCTCTTGCTTGAAAGGTGAGGTCAATATCTATAACTGGAAATCGTTCAGAATACTCGTCTGTTTCCATTTTACTGCTTATGTGTACAGCGACATACCCGGCCTGAAAGACCATCGTGCTACCAGGGTCAGCGTGACTTGCACACATCAAACACTGCTCGACTCCGGATTGGGAATGCAATGTTGAATGCCCTGCCAACACCATCACGCCAAAGGCCAAAACAACAGCCAGGGCCAAATAGTGAAAGCGATTTTTCTTGGACATTCCCAAATTCTACATCATTGCGTGTCAAATGCTTGTCATTTGAGGACTTTTAAGCTCATCACACCGTGCAATACACTCTGGTCAACAGATATAATCCACCACATATACGAAGGGGTTTAGCAGTATGAGCTCACCAGAGACAATGCGTGAAATAATGGAATACGACGTCATAGTGGTAGGCGCCGGGCCAGCTGGCCTGGCTTGTGCTATTCGCCTCAAACAGCTCAAACAAGACCTTACCGTCGCTGTGATTGAGAAAAGCGCAGAAATAGGCTCGCATATACTATCTGGTGCTGTCATCGAACCAGGCCCATTGGACGAATTACTGCCAGACTGGAAAGATGCACCTCCGTCGGTTTGTGTGCCTGTAAAAGGCGATCAGCTTTATTATTTGAAGAAAGATGGCAAGGTTCGATTACCCACGCCGCCACAACAAAAGAATCACGGTAATTACATTGTGTCTCTGGGTGCCATGTGTCATTGGCTTGGTGGCCACGCTGAGACTGCAGGCGTTGATATTTTTCCTGGCTTCTCCGCTGCCGGTATCCACTTCCAACAAGATGGCAGTGTCGGCGGCGTTATCATTGGTGACATGGGTGTAGACCGTGGCGGAAACTCCAAAGATACCTATGTGCAGGGAATTGAAATACATGCGCCTTTAACTATTTTGGCAGAAGGTTGTCGTGGCCATTTAAGCAAACAACTGATCAAGCGATTTGAGCTTGATAAAGATTCGGACCCCCAGACTTATGGTATTGGTATCAAAGAACTTTGGAAGGTCGAGCCGGGCAAGTCTTCTGCCGGAACAGTGCAACACACGCTAGGCTGGCCACTTGACCCAGCGATCTATGGTGGCAGCTTTATTTACCATCTGGAAAATGATTTGGTCGCGATCGGTTTTGTCTGTGGCCTTGACTATGCGGACCCTGAATTTTCACCTTTTGAAGCTTTTCAGCAGTTAAAACACCATCCATTGGTCAAACCAATGCTCGAAGGTGGTGAGATCATTTCCAGTGGGGCACGCGCCATTGTCGAAGGTGGATTTCAGTCACTGCCCAAAGTTGAAATGCCCGGCGCCCTGTTAATTGGGGATGCAGCCGGTTTACTGAATGTTCCAAAAGTCAAAGGAACACATCAGGCCATGCGCTCGGGAATGCTGGCCGCCGAACACATTGCCGAAACAGCCACTAGCGAAGGGTTTGACCAGCGTCTGCGGGCTTCAGGAGTGGTCACCGAGTTACGCAAAGTGCGCAATATCAGGCCCGGTTTCCAAAAAGGGCTTTGGAAAGGTCTTTTCACTGCAGCGATTGAAACGTTGACCATGGGCAAATTGAAACGCACTTTGAGCAATCATTCGGATCACGATCAACTGGCCAGAGCTTCAGAGTACAAAACACCTGATCGTGAATGGCTTGATCGGGATCTGCCGCCACGCGACCGTCTGGCATCAGTCTATTTTGCCACCACTGATCATGACGAAGATCAGCCAGTGCACCTGCAGATACTTGACCCTGAAATATGCACAACCCGATGCAGCATAGAGTTCAATAACCCTTGCACCAAGTTTTGTCCGGCACAAGTCTATGAAATGGTCGAAGATATCGATGGCCCAAGACTGCAAATTAATTCTGCCAATTGCGTGCATTGCAAAACCTGTGACATCAAGGACCCTTACCAGATCATTAACTGGGTTACTCCCGAAGGTGGCAGCGGCCCCAATTATCAAAATCTCTGAATAAATTTAAGGAAACAGAATGAAAATACTGGTTGGCATCAAGCGGGTCGTTGACTACAACGTCCGTATCCGCGTTAAGTCAGACGGCAGCGGGGTTGAAACCGATGGCGTCAAAATGAGCATAAACCCCTTTGATGAAATTGCATTGGAAAGAGCTTTACGGATCAAAGAAGCGGGACAGGCTGAAGAGGTAATTGTTGTGTCGGTTGGCAGCGATGATTGCCAACAGCAGATCCGTACCGGCCTGGCGATGGGTGCAGACCGGGGTATACAGATCAAAACTGATGCACATCTTCAACCACTAACGATTGCCCGTGCATTGCTCAAGCTGGTGGAAAACGAAGGTGCGGGTCTTGTAATTCTGGGCAAACAGGCCATCGATGGTGATAACAGTCAGACCGGTCAAATGTTATCCGCGCTCTGGGGGCGCCCACAGGCAACCTTTGCTTCCGGTCTTGAACTCGGTGATGGAAAAGCACGTGTTACCCGCGAAGTAGATGCCGGCCTTGAAACAATAGATATCGAGTTGCCAGCGGTTCTCACCGTTGACCTGCGGCTTAACGAACCACGTTTTGTCAAACTGCCGGATATTATGAAAGCCAAGCGCAAACCACTGGATGTCATTGAGCTGTCTGCACTTGGAGTGAATGTCGAAAATGACCTGATCATCGGTGAAACATGCCCGCCCGAAGCTCGTTCCCGAGGCGTGATGGTAGAGAATACTGCGCAACTGGTATCCGAATTAAAACAACGCGGACTGCTGTGAGGAATTTGAAATGACAAAAATATTGATCATCGCTGAACACAATGGCGAATCTTTGAACCCCAGCACCTCAAAATGTGTCAGTTGTGCCACCGCCATCGGTGGTGATGTGGAAGTGCTGGTACTCGGGAATAATGTCTCAAGCGTTGCAGACGAGGCAGCTGATATTCAGGGAGTCAGCACAGTGCATCTGTTAGAAGCGGATCATCTTCAGGCACCGCTTGCGGTTAACTGGGCTGCAGAAATTGTCGCCATGTCAGATGGCTACAGTCACATCATGGGCCCTTCCACTACTTTGGGCAGGGACCTGATGCCACGTGTCGCTGCACTGCTTGGCGTTAATCAGATCAGTGACATTATGGAAGTTGATGATAGTCATAGTTTTAAACGGCCAATTTATGCAGGCAATGCCATTGTTAACGTAAGTGCACCTGCAGGCATTACCGTGGTCGCCACAGTAAGAATTGCCTCCTGGTCGGAAACAGAATCGGGTGGTAATGCAAATATCGAGACCCATGCAGCCCGTTGTGAAGCCGCAACACATACCTCCTATATCGGCCTTGAATCAGGTGGGGCTGACCGTCCTGATCTGCAGACCGCAAAAGTCGTTGTCTCCGGTGGCCGCGCATTTGGTAGTGCAGAAAACTTCAAGTTGATTTATGACCTGGCTGACAAGCTTGGAGCTGGATGTGGTGCGTCCAGAGCCGCTGTCGATGCAGGTTATGTACCGAATGATATGCAGGTAGGGCAAACAGGCAAAATCATTTCACCGGACCTTTACATGGCATTTGGGATCTCCGGTGCGATCCAACACGTAACCGGCATCAAGGATGCGGGTACGATTGTTGCCATTAACAAAGACGCTGACGCTCCCATTTTTGAGCTTGCCGATATCGGCCTGGCCGGTGATCTGTTTACTGTGATTCCAGAAATGATGGATTTATTGGATTGATCCGAAAACCATCAGTGGTTCAATGAGCGAGGTGCAACCGGGAGCTTGCTGGACGCCTTCTTCGGAGCGGGTGCGCGATGCCAACATCAGCGCATTTATTCGCAAGGTTCAGGGTTCCTCTGACACTTCTGTTTGTGACTTCAACAGCCTTTATCAATTCTCAATCACTGCTCCGGAGGATTTCTGGAGAAATATTTGGGAATTCTTTGATGTAATTGGCAGCAGTGGTGATCGTGAACTCGTTCGCAACCCACAAATGCAGAATTCACGCTGGTTTCCGGATGCCAGTCTCAATTTTGCGGAGAATCTGTTGCGTTACCGTGATGAGCGCATCGCGATTATCTTGAAGTCTGAAAACGGTACGAGCCGGCAACTGAGTTATGCAGAGCTTTATCAGCAGGTTGCACAAACTGCCACAGCTTTAAAAACAGCAGGTGTCCAAAGTGGTGACCGTGTCGCCGCCTTCATGCCCAATGTGCCGGAAACTCTGATTGGCATGCTGGCTGCTACCAGCATGGGCGCCATCTGGTCCTCCTGCTCGCCTGATTTTGGTACTCAAAGTGTGGTCGACCGTTTGGGGCAGATTGAACCAAAAGTGCTTTTCTGTACAGATTCCTACCAGTACAACGGCAAGATACATGACTGCCTGGACCGGGTACGCGAGATTTCAAAAAATATTCCTTCGCTTAAGCAAATTGTTGTTGTGCCATATTTACAAGAACAGATTTCCACCGGCGGAATTGAGCTGGCAATAGATTTTCGGGATTTTATTGATAACGCCGCCTGCGAAATCGAATTTGAACGCCTGCCTTTTGATCACCCGGTTTACATTCTTTATTCATCCGGTACCACCGGTGTGCCCAAGTGCATTACCCATGGAGGTGGTGGCACTTTATTGCAACACCTCAAAGAACTTGCCCTGCACGCCGATGTACATCGAGATGACAGGGTTTGTTATTTCACAACATGCGGTTGGATGATGTGGAACTGGCTTGCCAGTAATCTTGCGCTGGGCGCGACTCTGGTGCTGTATGAAGGCTCGCCTTTCTATCCCGGGCCGGAGGCAATGTTTGACCTGGTGGATGAACACCAGATAAGC
The DNA here is from genome assembly GCA_047614505.1 of Rhodothermales bacterium. Classification (GTDB taxonomy): domain Bacteria; phylum Pseudomonadota; class Gammaproteobacteria; order Xanthomonadales; family SZUA-36; genus JABDJL01. The sequence continues at coordinate 18,354 of JBLHGQ010000003.1, forward strand.
ATTTTCGGAACCGGTGCGAAAATGATTTCGTCATGGCAAAAAGCCGGCATCAACCCCGCACAGACGCACGACTTATCCAGTTTGAAAACCTTGCTTTCAACCGGTTCGCCATTAGCTCCGGAAAGTTTTGATTTCGTCTATAAGGACATCAAGTCCGACCTTTGCCTGTCCTCGATTTCCGGTGGCACGGACATCGTTTCCTGCTTCGTCGGTGGTTGCCCGGTGCTTCCGGTTTACCGCGGAGAAATTCAAGCGCCAGGACTTGCAATGAAAGTTGAAATTCGGCGGGATGACGGCAGTATTGCGCAGGTAGATGAAGCCGGTGAGCTTTGCTGCGGTTTGCCCTTCCCGTCCATGCCGGTCTGTTTTTGGGGCGATGATGACGGCAGCCGTTATCGGCAGGCGTATTTTGAGCAAATTCCGGGTGTTTGGGCGCAAGGAGATTATGCCAAACAGACTGTAAATGACGGTTATGTCATATTCGGAAGATCCGATGCCACTTTGAACCCCGGTGGTGTTCGAATTGGAACCGCAGAAATTTATCGGCAAGTCGAAAAGCTCGACAAGGTTCTGGAAAGTATTTGTATCGGTCAGGATTGGGATCACGATACCCGTGTCATATTGTTTGTACGATTGCGGGATGACGTCGTTTTAGACGAAACTCTGAAGCAGGAAATTCGCAATACGATCCGCAGCAATACAACTCCCCGCCATGTACCCGCAAATATTATTCAGGTCGCAGATATTCCAAGAACAGTTAGCGGCAAAATTGTAGAGCTGGCAGTGAGAAACATTGTCATGGGCCGTCCGGTCAGGAATGTGGCTGCACTGGCCAACCCGGAAGCACTTGATCTATTCCGTGATTTACCTGAGTTACGACAATGATGCCGGAGCAGACCTGTGCATTGCAGGTAAAATATGAACAAAAACCATCGGCATCAATTCTCGCCGATGGCGGTGATGTACTCGCAGTGTTCGAGTTTGGTACCTCCCCCCTTGCTTCGGTCGATCCACGGCATGTTCCGGTTGCACTGCCACAGCTTGATGAACCTCCGCTTGTGGAGGTCTGGCGTGCCCGCGGGCCGATTGAATCAGGTCGGCTAAAACATATCAGTTTCGCACGAGGGCTCGAACTCAGCATGGGCCATATTGCCCTGGATTTGCGGGAATTCAGGGACATTCAGGAAGCGAGTAACGTCGCATATGCAGAGTTGCAGGATTTTCTCGGCCGCTCACCCCACCACTGGCCGTTGAAAATCTGGAATTACATTCCGGGTATTAATATCGGCCATGGTGATCAGGAATGTTATCGGGAGTTCTGCGTTGGCCGGGCCCGTGCATTAGCCGCAGGCTACGGCGACCAACCGCCGATGCCAGCGGCAACAGCTATCGGAGTAGATGCGGGGGAACCCGCATTACAGGTGTATTTCCTGGCTGGCGCACTACCCGGACTAAATGTGGAAAACCCCCGCCAGGTCAATGCCTGGCAATACCCACGTCAATACAGCCCGAAAAGCCCGCTGTTTTCTCGTGGCACCATCATGCAGCTTAGAGAATCACGGCAATTTCTGATTTCCGGAACCGCCAGTGTAGTTGGCCACGAAACGCATCATGACAACCCCAAAGACCAGATCATCGAGTCCATCCGTAATGTCAACAGCCTGCTTGCAGAGGGACAGCGCTTATTGGGCGGGGAAAAACCCTGTTTGGGTGATGGCGGTGTTTTGCGGGTCTATATCCGCAATAATGCTGATTTCCCGACAGTGAAGGAAACCATTCAAGAAGTCGTTCCGACAGACATGCCACGCATATACTTAAAAGGCGATGTGTGCCGTAGTGACCTGCTCACTGAGGTCGATGGAATTGTCACCTATAGGTAAAAAATGCTAGAGATCGGTACGGCTGCGTAAATAGTGCAAAAGATCCACCCGGGTGATCAGGCCCAGAAATTTCTCTCCATCTTTGACGATTGCTACATAATCCTGCTCAAAAATGGGTGGCAATTTGTCGATAGGATCATTTACATCAACAAATGATAAATCGGTGACCATCGCTGTTGAAACCGGATCCTTGAAGCGATCATCGGACTGAAATACAGCTACCAGCAAGTCAGATTCATCGAGTATCCCCACAATGCGATCATCAACCACGACCGGTAATTGAGACACGTCATAGAGCTTCATCCTGCTGTAGGCGTTAGACAGGGGCTCATCCGGCCCCACCGTCACCGTGTCATGAGACTCGAATGGCCTGGCGATTAAATCTCGCAAGTCACCAAGTTGCTTTCTTTCCAGAAAACCCTGGTCACGCATCCAGAAATCGTTGTACATTTTCGACAGATAGCGGTTGCCGGTATCGGCTGCAAAAGTAAGCACTATTTTGGGCTCAGTTTGCTCCTGGCAATAACGTAACGCAGCGGCAAGCAACGTACCGGTTGATGAACCGGCCAGAATTCCCTCCTTGATCAAGAGTTCTCTGCCAACCCGAAAACTTTCTGCGTCACTGATCGAATACGCTTTTTTTACTCTCGTGAAGTCACTGATTACCGGAAGAAAATCCTCACCGATACCCTCAACCAGCCAGCTTGAACTTTTGTCTTCCAGTTTGCCTTCATTAACATACTTTTCCAGAATTGAACCCTCAGGATCTGCAAGAATGATTTCTACATTGGGAGCTTCACGTGCAAAAAAGCGCGACAGTCCGGTGACCGTTCCACTTGAGCCGACACCAAGCACAATCGCATCCAATTGTCCGTCCATCTGTCGCCAGATTTCAGGACCAGTACCCTCTTCATGTGCCTGCGGATTTGATGGATTACCAAACTGGTTAATGAAAAAAGCACCTTCCAAATCGTCCGCAATTTGTTTTGCAAGGTCCTGGTAATACTGCGGATGGCCTTTCGCAACATCCGACCTTGTCAGCACAACTTCCGCGCCCATGGCCTTAAGGTTGGAAATCTTCTCACGGCTCATTTTGTCCGGAATCACCAGGATAAGTCGATAACCCTTTTGTGCCGCTACCAGAGCGAGACCAAGGCCAGTGTTTCCTGCTGTACCTTCTACCAGAGTGGCACCGGGTTTGATGAGGCCATCCCGTTCTGCGTTCTCAATCATCTTCAGGCCGATTCGGTCTTTGATCGAACCTCCGGGGTTCTGACTTTCCAACTTCATATACAAAGTGCAAAGCCCACTATCAAGATGGTTGATTCTTACAATTGGAGTTTCACCAATCAATTCAAGGATATTATTGTGTACTTGCATGGTTAATATTTTATTCCTAAAAAAAACGGCCGGAATGACCCGACCGTTTTATCATGTGTTTGTCATACGGCTCAAGCAGGCAGAGAATCCATAAGATTAGCTAACCTGTCTTTAGCCAAAAGTTTTTCCTTCTTGAGTTTCATTAAAGCGAGGTCTTCCATTGGGGCAGTGCCCAATTCCGCGTCTTCAACCCGTTTATCCAATTCCTGGTGGCGATTAAAGATTCGCCTGAAATCTTCATTTTCTTTCAGTAATTTTTCCATCACTTCCTGGCGGTGTTCGAACATAAGAATCCTCCTAAAAAATGCATAAAACAAAAAGCACACGCGAAGCGCTACTGTGCCGTGAGACACAAGACCCTGTTTGAGTTAATGGCGATATAAACGTGACGAAATTCAGAAGTGGCTTGCAGCGAACTTGAGTTCCCGCTGCAATCATCCGCGAATTCCTTTTGAGAAATTGATGATAGTCATAGTTGCAACACAACACTATCGCAATCAGTGCTTTGCCGCAAGTAGTAACAAGAGATTCGAGTATTATACGAATTATTATTCATGTAATACATTACGTACTAATAATTAATATCTTATTGATATTAAACATCATCCAGAAGAATGACATCGACTCTTCTATTTTGGGAACGGCCTTCTTCGTCGTCATTGCTTGAGATGGGAAAATCCTCTCCAAGGCCAATGGAAGTGACACGGTCCTGACCAACGCCCAGATCAATCAAGGCCTGTCGCACTGCCGCGGCACGTTGGTCTGAAAGTTTCAGGTTGGAATCCGCTTCGCCGACAGAATCGGTATGTCCTTCAATACGAATAAGCTTATCCGGCTCACTCTGCAGCAAATCCACAACTTCTGCGAGACTGGCTTTCGCATTCTCGGCCAGAACCACCGCTCCTGATTCAAATAACACGTCACCCAAAGTGACTACCACGCCGCTTTCTGTTTGCCTTAATTGCAAGTTCTCAAGCTGACGTTTAAGTGTATCTACCTGCAGGCTGGCTAGTTCAGCTTCGCGCCGGGCGAGTTCAACTTCGGAAGCTCTTGAGTCCGCCAGACGACGTGCCTGTGCAGCTTCCTCAATTGCCATCTCGGCTGACCGTGCGGAAACAGCACCTTGTTCAAGTGCTTCTTCTTTCTCCCGTCTTTGACGTTCGGCGTCTTCAGATGATGCAGCAAACAGGAGCCTGGCTTTCTCGGTCTCGGCCCTTGCCTGGTTGGTCTCCATTTGACTGGCTTTGACCAGCATCCGGTTATGATCGGCTGTCAGGGCGTCCAAAGTTTGCTCTAGTTGCTCACGCCGTGCTGTGGCTCGGGCAATCTGAATCCTGCGGTCAGCCATGTATACCAGATGAAAACGGTACATTTCATCGCCGGTTGCCTGTTCGGCTGTACGTAAAGCCCGCTCAGCCTCTCCCAGCGCCAGAACTGCATAGCCCGCCAGTTCTTCGTCAGCTTTTAAAGTTTCCAACTGATTGCGCACTCTTTCCAGCGCGAGATCTTTCTTCGGTGCAGTGGCACAGGAAATCTGGAACAAGGCCAACATTGAGACAACAGCTACTATTGAAATTCGCCTCATTCGAATGAATCCCCGTAAATAGAGATCATTTCTTCTCTGAGAATTTCATTTGAACGTCGAAGCTCATTTACCTTGCGTCGGGACTGTGCCGCCCTGGATTGTTCAATAGCCAGTTCTGAATTAATTTCTGATTCCTCAATCAGGTAGTTGGCAATCTCGTACTTGCGTTGTTCCATACCCTGCCTGGCAGAAGCGAGCTTCTCCCGGGCAAAACGAAGTTCAACTGGCGCCAATTCTTCGGCTCCGGCGCGCTCAGCTGCCTGAATCGCCCTTTCTGCGGAGACAAATGCATCCGGCCCGGGCTGCGAAGAAGCGCAGGACATTACAACTACGGTTGCCAAAATATAAAGTGTTATTCGCATTTCTGAAATTAGCCTTTATCGATCACATGGAGATTATGACTTAAGCAGGCTCCGGCGTGTAGTTTGATTTACGAAATTCACAGACGGAAACCTAATCTGCAGGGACGTCAGCCTGGTTGGCAGGCATTGCCGCGATGAAGGCAGGCAAAGTATTGCAATAAGCTGATATTGACCTGATTGCCGGAAAACGGGACAGATCACAATCAAATCGTTCAGCATTATAGACTTGCGGGATCAAAAAGCAGTCCACAATTCCAGGCTGATCCCCTAAACAGCATTTTCCTTTTAAATCAGCAGCTTGCAATTGCGCTTCAATCGACTCGAACCCCAGCAACATCCAGTGATGCATCCACGTGACGGCGTCTTGAGAAGAAACCGACAATTGACCTTTAAGGTACTGCTGCACACGCAAATTGTTTAAAGGGTGGATATCACAGGCAACTGTCAGAGCCATCGCCTGCGCCAATGATTTTCGATATGGGTCATCCGGAAACAGTGCATATTGTGGAAAAACGGAATCAAGGTATTCACAAATCGCAAATGATTGAGTGATAACGATGTTGTTATGAACAAGTGCAGGCACCAGTCCCTGTGGGTTCAGCTTTTTGTACGCCTCGCTATGTTGTTCGCCGCCCGCTTTGACAAGATTTACCGGGCGCTGAGTATATTCGAGACCTTTGAGGTTGAGCACGATTCGTACGCGATACGCAGCTGTACTTCGCCAGTAATCATAAAGTATCAATCCATCATCTGACCTGACCGAATCTTCAGGGCTCATATCGTTCAATCGTCTGCTCAATAGTTCCGAAGATATTATTCCCATCTTTGTCTAACATTTCGATGCGAATCGTATCGCCGAAACTCATAAACGGAGTAGTTGGCTTGCCCTGCGCAATGATCTCAAGCATGCGCTTTTCCGCCAGACATGAAGCTCCCCTGGAAGTATCCTGATTGGCGATGGTTCCAGACCCAACGATGGTTCCTGCAGCCAATGGCCGCGTTTTCGCTGCGTGAGCAATCAGTTGGGCAAAATTGAATTGCATATCCACCCCTGCCTCAGGGCTACCGAACCATTCTCCGTTCAAGGTAGAAATCAGAGGCAAATTCAAAACGGTATCGGACCAGTTATTACCCAGTTCATCAGGAGTAACCAGCACCGGTGACAAGGCAGACCGGGGCTTTGATTGTAAAAAACCAAATCCTTTGGCCAACTCGCCCGGAATCAGATTGCGTAAACTCACATCATTAATCAGCCCGATCAAAACGATATACGCTCCGCAGGCTGAATCGGTAGCTGCCATCGGAACATCTGCGGTAACTACAACAACTTCGGACTCAAAATCAATTCCATACTCTTCACTAACGACGGGTACAGGGTCGCGGGGACCGAGAAATCCTGAGGAAGTAGCCTGATACATTAATGGGTCAACATAGAATGACTCAGGAACTTCGGCTCCACGAGCACGCCGGACACGTTCAACATGCGGTAAATAAGCACTGCCATCAACAAACTCATATGCCCTGGGCAGAGGCGATGCCAGGGCAGAAAAATCAAGTGCCTGAGCGTCCTCGCGGCGCCCGGCATTTAGTTCGTCAGAAATCACCTGCAAACCACGTTCGGCATGCGACCAGTCATCCAGAGCGGCCTGCAGAGTCGGTGCAACATCAGATGCAGACACATAAAGCTCAAGTGAGGTGTTTACAATTACAAGGGAACCATCGCGGCCGCCAGATTTAAGTGATGCCAGTTTCATTTATTATGTTTCCTTCCAGGAATCGACATACCCGGTCCATTCAACAGATTGAGCAGACTCCGTCACCATCAGCGCGTCGCGCGTGTCGATCATTACTGCCACTTCATTGGTCCCCGGAGAGTCTTGAGTAAAGGCTTTTTGTAATGCCTTGGGATGCGGTCCGTGAGTGAAACCACAGGGGTGCAAAGACATCATGCCGGGATGGATATTATCGCGACTGAAGAATTCGCCCTGATGATAGAAGAGTACTTCATCATAGTCGTCATTATTATGAAAAAACGGTACTTTTAATGCGCCAGGATCTGATTCAAAAGGGCGCGGCACAAATGTACAGACAACGAATCTGTTTGCCATAAACGTAGTATGCGCTGAAGGCGGCAGGTGGTATCGATGACTCATTACTGGTCGTATATCGCGCCAATTGATACGCACCGGCATCAGGTCCCCATGCCAGCCAACTGCATCCAATGGATTAAAGGGGTAAGTCACAACGGTTATATTACCGTTACGCTTAATATGAACTTCCCATTCTGATTCATCCTGCTGATCCAGAAACTGCTGATCAATTTTCGGTGTATCAAGCATAGCCGGATCAAATATTGCATGTGGTCCCAGCAAGCCCTTTTCAGGCAACTGATAGCTCGAATTAGTTGCTTCGATCATGAGCAAACTCATTGGCCCGGATGATTCCAGTCGCCACATCGTGCTGCGAGGCAGCATCAAGTAATCACCTTCGCGTATTTCCAGGTGGCCGTAATCACAAAAAAGCTGCCCTGAGCCCGCATGAACGAATAACAACTCGTCACCATCCGCGTTACGCGCCAATTGATCCATTGAAGAAGACATTTCCCACATGCGTATCTTCACATGGGTATTGGACAGTAATTCCCGGGCGTGCCAGGGCGTGCTGCCAAAATCATCTAATTGGGTCGTATCGAATGCCCGTGGGCGTAGTTCACCTTCAAGGTTTTTCCACGCAGTGGGTGGATGACGATGGTGCATATGCGAGGCCGGGCCGAAAAAACCTTCCTTGCCCAATTCACGTTCATAGGTACCATCAGGCAAGTCACAATGCGCCTGCCGGGATGCTTCACCTTCCACTTTCGGGATTGAAATCCAATTTTTCGCCATTGCTTTGTCCTCAGAGAACTCCGCGTCTCATTTGATCCAACTCGATCGACTCAAATAATGCGGTGAAATTTCCTTCTCCAAATCCTTTATTTCCCTTGCGTTGAATAATTTCAAAAAAGATCGGACCTATGTTGGTCTTGGTAAAAATCTGCAAAAGCAGCTTTTCTGAAGTCTCTTCATCTGCATCCATCAGAATACTGTTTTTCCGCATGCGTTCAAGGTCTTCCCCATGATTGGGAATACGCCGGTCAATGACTTCATAATAAGTATCTGGCGTATTTAGAAAAGCAATGCCTGCCTTATGCATGGCTTCCACCGATTCATAGATATTGTTGGTGTAAAGCGCAATATGTTGGACACCCTCTCCATTGTACTCGTCCAGATATTCATTGATCTGGCTCTTGGGATCTTCTGATTCATTAATCGGAATGCTGATTGCGCCGGTGGGTGAAGTCATTGCCCGCGAAGTCAGGCCGGTCCGCTGGCCTTTGATGTCAAAGTAGCGAACCTCGTAGAAACCAAACAATCGGGTGTAATATTCTGCCCAGTCGTCCATGTTGCCTTTATAAACATTGTGAGTCAGGTGATCAACAAAGGTCAGACCAAAACCGGTAGGATATGGGTCAGCACCGTCCAGCAATTCATATTCGTCTTCCCAGACGCTGCCATGATTACGATCTGTCAAATACAAAATTGAACCGCCTACCCCTTCAATTTTCGGGGAATCAAGCGCAGTCACGCCTGCTTCATCCATTGCAACTGCGCCATTGGCTATGGTGTAGGTAAAAGCGTTATCTGCGTCTTCGACGCGAATGGCAAACCCTGTGCAACAAGGTCCGTGCGCTTTGGCAAAGCTCGCAGCGAACGATTCAGGTTCTTCATTGATCAGGAAGTTAATATCTCCTTGCCTGTACAAGGTGATCTTCATACGTTTATGAACGGCGATTGGGGTAAAGCCCATGTTTTTGAAGAGAACGCGCAATACATCAGCATCAGGCGCTGCATATTCCACAAACTCAAAGCCATCCACACCAAGTGGATTCTGTCGCAATTCAGCCATCTTTTTCTCCGGACTGGTAATGGGAGCCCATTACCGGATTAGTTCTTGCATAAGAGATGTATTTATAGTTACATTTGTAACTAATTGCAAGCCCGGACTAAACATATGAGCGTATCTGACATCGAAAATCGCAGTTCTGAACTCCTTTTGGAAAAGTTTCTGCCCTACCGCCTTTCGCTGCTCAGTAATACCGTGAGCCAGGGCATCTCCGCCGGCTATAAAAGCGCATACGGTCTCAGCGTAACTGAATGGCGTGTGGTGGCGATTCTCGGTCGTTTCCCCGGACTGACTGCCAGCGAAGTTACGCAAAGGGGAGCAATGGACAAAGTGGCGGTTAGCAGAGCGGTCAATAAATTGCAGAGCAAAAGCCTGATTGAACGTAGTCCACACCAACAGGACCGGCGGCGACTGCAGTTGAAACTCACGACTGCAAAGGGTCTACCCCTGTTCCGCAAGATCGTGCCAAAAGCGCTGGCGTACGAGAATCAACTTTTGGAAGCCCTTAGCAAGGATGAGCTATGCCTTCTTGATGCACTGATCCAGAAACTTCAGGCGTCTGCCGAAATGGTAAACAAAAACAATAATACAAAATGAGAACCGAACCGCTCAGGTTCCGATTTCAGTCCTAACGTCAAGTAATTCAGGGAAAAAAGTCAGTTCAAGGGCTTTCTTTAGAAATTTCACGCCCGATGAGCCACCCGTCCCGTGCTTGAATCCGATTACCCGTTCGACCGTCTTCATATGGCGGAAACGCCAAAGTTGAAAGCTCTCTTCGACATCCACCAGTTTCTCACACAGGTCATACTCCACCCAGTAATTGTGGGGGTCGTCGTAAATTACCTTGAACACCGGCACCAGATTTAGATTGCGCACATGGGGCTCGGTCCAGTTGCGCTCGAGATGCATCGCAGGAACCTCGTGCCCGCGACGCGAAAGAAACATCAGGAACTCGTCGTAAATGCTTGGTGCATGGAGCACTTTCTCCAGCCCCTTGCATTCGACAGGTACGTGCTCAAAAACCTTCAACATGGCCGCATTCTTATTGCCAAGCAAAAACTCGACCTTACGATATTGCAGAGACTGGAAACCGGAAGCAGATCTGAGTACATCACGAAATTCCGCGTATTCACTGGGGGTGAGCGTTTCAAGCACGCCCCATTGCTCAAAAAGCTGTCTTTGTACCTGCTTGACCCTCGCCAAAATTTTAATTACCGGCCCGGGATCATCCAGTTTGATAAATCCAATGGCAGCCTGCAATTCGTGAATGATCAGTTTCATCCACAACTCCGAGGTTTGGTGCTGAATGATAAACAGCATTTCATCGTGATGAGGGGGGACACTCAATGGATGTTGTGCATCAAGCAGCGTATCCAGCCCAAGATACTTGTCATAAGTCAGTCTATTGACGAGATCAGTCTTGATACTATCTTCAAGTGGCCTGATATTGGATTCCGGATCAGGCTGCTGCGGAGGTGTTTCTTCGGGGTTCATATTCTTCCTGAATTTATTAATATCCGCCAAGCTTACTTCCTAGTGCGGTGTATCGAAGTATAATAACCGACTTTGTGCGATCCATTAACTTAAGATCGAGTCAGTAGAGGAAATTTATATGCCGGCAACTGTTGCCTCTTTCAAGATTGATTATTACCAGTTCCTGTCACCGGATGGGAGATTAATTGGCGATGATGTGCCTCCACTGGCACATGATTTTGAAGAACTGACCAGGCTGTACCGCCAAATGGTCATGACCAGAATATTTGATAAAAAAGCAGTTGCCCTGCAACGCACCGGCAAGCTTGGTACCTATGCTTCCTGCCTTGGTCATGAAGCGTCCCATGTTGGCGTCGGCAGCGCGATGCGCGAAGAAGATTGTCTGGCGCCAATGTATCGCGAGTACGGCGCACAGTTTTGTCGTGGTGTAAAAATGTCTGAAGTATTGCTCTATTGGGGCGGCGACGAGCGTGGTAATGACTTCTCGGGACCTGCTCATGACTTCGCCTGGTGCGTACCTATTGCAACGCAGTGTCTGCATGCTGCAGGCGCCGCTTTGGCCTTCAAGCTGCGTGACGAAAAACGTGTCGCAGTCAGCATCGTCGGTGATGGAGGCAGTTCAAAAGGAGATTTCCTTGAAGCAATCAATGTGGCCAGCGCATTTGAATTGCCGATGGTACTGGTCATCCTGAATAACCAGTGGGCCATTTCAGTCCCGCGCAGCAAGCAAAACACTGCCAAAACACTCGCACAAAAAGGAATCGCAGGAGGCCTGCCCTCAATTCAGGTTGATGGTAACGACCTGATCGCCTGCCGATGGGCGATGGAAAATGCTATTGAGCAGGCACGTGAAGGAAAAGGCACTACCGTAGTCGAACTGATCACCTATCGCCTTTCGGATCACACCACAGCGGACGATGCCACACGCTACCGGGAAGATGAAGAAGTTGACTCGGCATGGAAACGAGAACCGATTGCCCGTATGAAAACCTACCTGATATCACAGGGGGCATGGAGCGAAGAGAAAGAAACCCAATTGCTGGAAGAAGCAGCGCGAAAAGTCGAAACAGAAGTCGCCCTATACCAGGCAGTAGGAAAACCCACTATTGAGTCGATGTTTGATTATATGTATGGCGATATGCCGGCGGAACTTCTGGCACAACGTGACCGCGCCCTTGAGGAGTTGAAATAATGGCCTCGGTTGCACTGGTTGAAGCGGTGACTATGGCACTCGCCTGGGAACTTGCCCATGACGACAGCGTTGTTGTTTTGGGTGAGGATGTTGGCATTAATGGTGGTGTTTTTCGAGCCACCGCAGGCCTGCGGGACCGATTTGGCGATCAGAAAGTGATCGACACACCGTTGGCCGAAACCATGATTGCAGGCCTTTGTGTCGGAATGTCAGCCCAGGGTATGAAACCCGTCGCTGAAGCCCAGTTCATGGGTTTTATCTATCCCATGTTTGATCATATTATTTCCCACGCGGCGCGAATGCGGCACCGTACCAGGGGACGATTGAGTTGTCCGATGGTAATTCGGGCACCATTCGGTGGCGGCATTCATGCTCCCGAGCATCATTCGGAAAGCACTGAAGCAATATTCGCTCACATTCCCGGATTACGCGTTGTCATTCCTTCATCGCCATCACGAGCTTACGGTCTTCTTCTGGCTGCAATTCGGGATCCTGATCCAGTTCTGTTTCTGGAACCAAAGCGAATCTACCGTTTGAACAAAGAAGAGGTTGAGGACAATGGAGAAGACTTACCACTGGATGTCTGTTTCGTTCTCCGCGATGGCAGCGATGTGACACTGGTGACCTGGGGTGCGATGGTTAAGGAGACGATGGAAGCTGCGGCCAAGCTTGATGAGCAGGGTATCAGTGCCGAGGTAATTGACGTGGCTACCATCAGCCCTCTGGATATGGACACCATCCTTGAATCGGTGGAAAAAACCGGCCGATGTGTGATCATTCATGAGGCTGCCCGCAATTGTGGTGTGGGTGCGGAAATTGCTGCCGGATTGGCGGATAGAGGGCTTTTTCATCTGCTCGCACCGGTTAAGAGAGTCACCGGTTACGATTCGATTATGCCGCTACATAAAATGGAAATGAAATACATGCCAAGCGTGAAACGCATTTTGAATGCCGTCACCGAAGTGATGGAAGTATCATGAAAATCTTTATCTTACCGGACCTTGGTGAAGGCCTGCCCGATGCGGAAATCGTCGAGTGGCTGGTCAAAGAAGGAGACGAAGTCAAGCTTGATGAACCCATGGTTTCCATGGAAACAGCCAAAGCTGTGGTTGAGGTTCCAAGTCCCTTTACCGGTAAAGTCGTCAAATTTTTTGGCCAGGAAGGCGATGTGATCGAAACCGGCAAGCCACTGGCAGGATTTGTGGTCGAAGGTGAACAAGATGACGAAGAACCCGTGCAGGAGAGCCTTTCCCAATCTAATGACGAGCCTACAGCGAGCAATGCCGAACAAGCTGAATCCAATCAAAGCAAAGTAACGAGCGAAGTCACCACTGAGGATGCCGGTACGGTCGTTGGTGCAATGGAATCATCTAATACCGTAGTGAGCGAAACCACGTCCAATGTCGGTGGCATTAAAGTCACTCCAGCAGTACGGGCTATGGCCAGGAAACTGAATGTCGATCTGTCAAGAGTCAGCCCGACTGGCAAAGGTGGTGTAGTAACACGTTCTGACGTTGAGACGGCAGCACAAAACCCGCAAGCGGCAACATCTTCGAATATCCCAGCTCCCCGGACACCAGTAGCTGCAACACCAGTCGCTGCACCTAGTGGCGAATGGGAAGCGATTCGAGGCACCCGCAGAACCATGGCCAGAGTTATGTCTGAAGCCCATAGTAAAGTGGTTGCCACAACGCTGATGGACGATGCGGATATACATCAATGGCAATACGGACAAAATATCACGGTAAGGTTACTGCGTTGCCTGTGGGCAGGTGCGATGGTTGAGCCGGGCCTCAACGCCTGGTACGACGGCGAGCAGAGCATGCGCATGATCCACAAAGGCATGGATGTGGGTATGGCAGTGGACACGCCTGACGGGTTATTTGTCGCAGCGTTACGCAATGTACATAGTTCAACTGCCCAGTCCGTTCGGTCTTCGATTGACCGTTTGAAAGAAAATGTGGTGAATCGGTCTATTCCACCGCAGGACATGACGAACTACACCATCATGTTATCCAACTTCGGTATATTCGCAGGCCGCTATGCCACTCCCATTATCAATCCACCATGTGTTTGTATTGTTGCTGCGGGTAAATTGCTGAATGAAGTTGTTCCGGTAATGGGAGGGTTTGAAGTGCACAAAACCATTCCACTTTCTTTGACCTTCGACCACCGTGCTGTCACCGGTGGAGAGGCGGCCAGATTTTTGAAAGCTATGATCGAGGATCTGGCTAAACCAGAATGATTCAGGGGTTACGGGCAAGTTCCAGGGCGTCTTGAACAGGTGGCCCTTGATTATTGGCAAAACATATTCCGGTAGTATCACCGAACGCGATATCACCAATTTTATCGCCGTTGTGAGGGTCCAGAATGAGTAATGGCCCGCCTCCATCTACGTAAATCTTGGAACCATCCGGATGGATGGCAATCTGTTCGATCCCATAAAATGTAGACGTTTCAGGAATATTCTGTTTCCACAGATCCACCATGGTTCCATTGATAGGGTCGAACTGAAAAGCTTCAATTGAATAACGGGTTCTTACAAACAATGAGCGACCATCACTGCTGAATACTGCTGCCACTCCGGCCGAAGTTCCGAGTGAACGGTAATCCGATTTGACCAGACCAGGGAAAGTAAATGATGTCAGGCCACCCTCTCTGTCTAAAAGAACACCCGATAAAGATCCGGGCGTACAAACTGCATTATTAGGCTTGGCACCTGAGGAAAGCCTTCCACCTTTCAGTTCAATTAATCCTGTTCGATCAATGGTGACGTCATAGACTGCATTATCAAGGTCTTGCCCATAACGGGTCCCGTGAGTTGTTGTTACCAGCATCGTGCCGTTATCGCAAAACTCAACTGAAGTGTTGTCAACGAAAGTTGCTGAAGTAGAAATCTCTGTTTCGAGGACTGTATTTACTACTGATAAAGGTTGTTGCAATGAACCACCCCCGGCCATTACCAGAAACAGGTCGTCAGGGCTCAATGCCATATCAACACCAAGATTACTGATGACTACCTGTTTGTGATGGCTAACTTTCTGATTATCGCCACCGACGAGATCGAGAAAAGTGATTTCGCCGTTATTGCTGGAGGTGAATCCGCGTTTTTCATCAGAGGCAATCGCGCAATCCCCCAGAGCCAAACCCGGGGATCCGTCCAACATGCCGGTTACTACATCATTATCAGCATTAAAAATATTGACCATTGAGGAATAATTGTCAGACACTATGCCCAAGGGACCTGCCAAAGAGGTGCCGGTAAACGCAATGCACATAAGCGAAGAGATTGCCCATCGGGCAAACGTTCCACGCACTGTGTATTTCGTGTTTTGGGGTCGGCTAACCGACATTGAACTCTCCCTGTTCCAGACTCGTGGAATGTGCTATTTGGCACTTACTCGGATCGGGCCCTTTAACTAAACTGCTGGCCGATGCGGGTATTGATTCGAAGTCTGCCGCTCCCTGCGGACGTTAATACTAACATTCTTTAGCTAAATATATTAATTCGCTAAAAGTTTTGGAAGTTTCAATTTAAATCGCAGCAAAATTAAAACCACCACCTTGTTAGATAGCATATGCTAATAATGAACCCTACTAAACTGTAACAACTTACATAATCATGCCTGTATATATTACCTATTTCATACAGCTTCTTCTGATCATTCACGTGCTGAAGACCGGACGAAACCGCTATTGGATTTACTTATTGCTGTTTGTTCCGATGATTGGCGGAGTTGCCTATCTTATTATTGAAGTGCTTCCTGAGTTTAGCGGTGGTATTCGGGGTCAGAGAGCACTGCGCAGCGTTCGCCAGGCTGTGAACCCCGAAGCCGAACTGAAAAATTGCGCTGCTGCATGGGAACAATCTACAAATGCAGACAACGCCAGACGTTATGTCGAGGCTTTGCTAAGTCACGGTCAATACAGCCAGGCGGCGGAGGTACTGGAGCAGGCACTTTCAGGCTTCTTCTCCACGGAGCCGAGCTTATTGCTGTTAAAGGCCAGGTCAGGATACGAAACCGGCGAATACGATTCGGCTGTGAAGACTTTGGAGTATTTACAGGAAACCAACCCGGACTTTCGATCTGCACAAGGCCACCTGCTTTATGCCCGATCACTGGAAGCTACCAATGCGACCGAACTAGCATTGGAAGAATACCTGGCTGTATCTAAGTATTTCCCCGGTGTAGAAGCCCGTTACCGCCTCGCAATGGCCATGCAAAAGGCAGATAGAAATCAGGACTCTATTGAGGAATTTGAACAGCTCATTAATGATGCGGCATTAGCTCCTGCACATTTTCGCAAATCAGAAAAGAAGTGGTTGAAACTGGCGGGAGAGGAATTAAAGAAGCTGCAGGATTGATACCCTGCCGCTGATCTGGTATAAAGCCCTGCTCTTTGCAGTGCCCACGCGGCACTACGAAGTTAAACCGCACGCTGACCGCAAGGAAAAATGCGTGTAAATACACACATACACCACAACCGTCCGGTTGGGTGCCCTGAATATCAGGGTTTCCGGACAGGGTGTATGGAGGACCAACCCGGGAATTCGACTGTCGACGAGGCAGTTGCTTTCCGACCGTGAGGAATAAATATGGCTAATGTAACAATGCGCCAAATGCTTGAGGCAGGCGTTCACTTCGGGCACCAGACCCGTTATTGGAATCCCAAAATGGCACCCTTTATTTTCGGTGCACGCGGCAAGATTCACATAATTAACCTGGAAAAAACTCTTCCCTTGATGACCGATGCACTGAATTTCAGCAGCAAGCTCGCATCAAAACGCGGCACAATTATATTTGTCGGCACCAAACGGGCCGCCAGCAAGGCAATCGAAGAGGAAGCAAAGCGTTGCGGTATGCCGTATGTTTCACATCGCTGGCTCGGTGGCATGCTGACCAACTTCCGCACCATCAAGCAGTCGATCAAGAGACTGAAAACCCTTGAGAAAATGGCTGAAGATGGCGGCATGGAGCATTTGGTCAAAAAAGAGGTGCTGCAATTGACTCGCGAGCAAGACAAACTCGAGAGAAGCCTTGGCGGTATTAAAGACATGAAGGGCCTGCCCGATGCCATGTTTACCGTTGACGTTGGTCACGAGGACATCGCCATCAAGGAAGCCAGGAAACTGGGCATTCCGGTGATTGCAATTGTCGATACAAATTGTTCGCCTGAAGGAGTCGATTACGTTATCCCTGGAAATGATGACGCGATTAGTTCAATCCGTCTTTATACTTCACTTTTGGCGGAAAGCATTCTCGAAGGTCGTGCGTCAGCGCCGCAAATGGAAGCATCTGACGATGAGTTCGTGGAACTTGATGCCGATGGTAATCCAATCAGAAGGTCCAAGAAAAAACCTCAGGCCAGCAAGAAAAAAGTTTCGAAAAAAGTTTTTGTGAAAAAGGCTATTCCAGTAGCCGGCGAAGCAGCAGCACCTAGCCCGGCAGAAAAGGTCAAGGCAGAAAGTCCAGTTGAGGCAGCACCTGCGAAAGAAGCCGTAGCGGAAGCGCCGGCTGAAGAGGCCAAGGCTGAAAGTCCAGTTGAAGTGGCACCTGCAGAAGAAGCTGTAGTAGAAGCGCCGGCTGAAGAAGCCAAGGCTGAAAGTCCAGCTGAAGCGGCACCTGCAGAAGAAGCTGTAGTAGAAGCGCCGGCTGAAGAAGCCAAGGCAAAAGAACCTGCGGAAGAAGCGGTAGCCGAAGCGACTAAGACAACGAAAAAGGTTGCTAAAAAGAAAGCCGCTAAGAAGAAAGTAGTTAAGAAAGTCACCAAGAAGGCGGCGGCAAAGAAAGCTGACCCGGACGAATAAGTCAGCGCTTGGATCAGAGTGAGCAGCCCGGTTTTTCCGGGCCGGAACGAATACAGAATCGAGGTTAAACGAAATGGCAATTACTGCCTCAATGGTAAAAGAACTCCGCGAGCGCACAGGCGCTGGCATGATGGAATGCAAGAAAGCACTGGTTGAGACTAATGGCGACATGGAAAGCGCGATAGAGTTTTTACGCAAATCCGGTCTTGCCCAGGCAGACAAGAAATCTGCCCGCATAGCAGCTGAGGGCAAAATTGTTCTCGCTGCCAATGATGACCAGACCCAGGTCGTTATGGTCGAAGTCAATTGCGAAACCGATTTCGTTGCCAAAGACGATAATTTCAATGACTTTGCATCCATAGTAGCCAGCAACGCTCTTACAATGGATGGCACCGAAGTTTCCGAGCTTATGGAAACCGGCGTGAACGATGGTACTCTGGAGCAAGCGCGCCAGGTACTGGTTGCAAAAATCGGGGAAAACATCCAGATTCGCAGGATTGTCCGGACCTCAACCGATGGTCTCCTTGGAAGTTATATTCACGGTGGCAGGATCGGAGTGACAGTTGATCTGAGCGGCGGTGATTTGGAACTGGCACGAGACCTTGCAATGCATATCGCTGCCCTTAATCCCGAATTTGTGTCGGTTGATGATGTGCCTGCCAATGTTCTGCAAAGAGAAAAGGATTTCCTGGTCTCGCAGGCCGCAGAGTCCGGCAAGCCACCAGAAATTATTGAAAAAATGGTTGAAGGGCGTTTACGCAAACATTTGTCCGGTATCACGCTTTTGGGCCAACCGTTCGTCAAGGATGGTGATATTTCAGTCGGCGATTTGCTCACCCAGAAGAATGCCTCTATTAATGGCTTTGACCGTCTGGAAGTGGGCGAAGGCATTGAAAAGAAGGTTGAAAACTTCGCTGATGAAGTCATGTCCCAGATCAAGAAAGACGTCGATTGATGGCAGCACCGGTCTATCAGCGCATCCTTCTAAAGCTCAGCGGTGAAGCGTTGTTAGGCGCTGAGGACTACGGAATTGACCCGAAAATAATACAGAGAATTGCTCGCGAAATTGCTGAAGTCGTCAATGCGGGCGTAGGAGTTGCCATTGTGATCGGTGGTGGCAATATTTTTCGCGGCGCCGGGCTCGCCCAATCCGGAATTGACCGCGTGACCGGTGATCATATGGGTATGCTGGCTACCGTTATTAACGCACTTGCACTGCAGGATGCGTTTGAAAGCGTTGAAGTAGACGCCCGCGTCATGTCCGCCATTGCGATTCATGATGTTTGCGAGGATTACATCCGTCGTCGCGCTATTCGACATCTTGAAAAAGGCCGCGTGGTGATATGCGCTGGCGGCACAGGTAACCCGTTTTTTACTACCGATACAGCTGCAGCATTGAGAGCCATCGAAGTTGGCGCTGATATCGTTATGAAAGCCACAAAAGTTGACGGCATTTATTCCTCTGATCCTAACATTGACAGTAATGCTGAAATGTATCGCACGGTCAGCTACGACCGCGTGATTGAAGGCAAGCTAAATGTAATGGATGCTAACGCTATAGTATTATGCCGGGATCAGGGCATGCCTATCAGAGTGTTCAACGTATTCACTGAAGGAAACCTGATGAATCTGGTGATCGGTGAAGACATCGGTTCTATTGTTTGCTAAAACCCGAAACCCCTACTTCAAATCCGGAGTCAGAAACCCGGATTACTGCTAGAATTCAACGTTTACATAATTTCCTTAGCTCATTGATGGCTCTTTAGCTCATTAACGGGCACGTACCTCTGACTCATAGGAGGCAGCAATGCTGGAAGACATTAAGACCGACGCAAAAATCCGAATGAATAAAAGCCTGGAAGCATTACGCCGCGAATTGGCAAAAATTCGTACAGGACGGGCCCACCCCAGCCTGCTTGAACATATTCAAGTAGATTACTATGGCAGCGAAGTTCCCATCAGCCAGACGGCCAACGTCACAATTGAGGACGCGCGCACCCTGGCGGTCACCGCTTGGGACAAGACCATGATTGGCGTGATAGAAAAAGCCATTCTCAAATCTGACCTTGGGCTTAACCCCTCTACCGCTGGCACCGTGATCCGAATTCCTTTGCCTCCATTGACTCAGGAACGACGCATTGAGTTAAGCAAAGTGGTTCATAACGAGGGTGAAAACGCCAAAATAGCGATTCGTAATATTCGGCGTGACGCGAACCATCACATTAAAGAACTGCTTAAAGAAAAAGAGATTTCTGAAGACGATGATCATCGTGCAGAACACGAGATTCAGCAGATTACTGATAATGCTGTGAAGATATCGGATGAAATCGTTGCCGAAAAAGAAAAGGAACTGTTGGAATTTTGATTAATTTCAGACGAGCATTTCGCTAGTGGTGCCGGACCAGCTGAATATTCCGCAACACATTGCCATCGTGATGGACGGCAATGGCCGTTGGGCAGAAAAGCGAAAGCGACCTAGAACCATGGGACATCAGGCTGGTGTGCGCACACTACGAAAGACCGTTGAACACTGCGTACGGCTTGGAATTAATACTCTGACAGTTTTCGCCTTTTCCAGTGAAAACTGGAACCGGCCGAAAGGCGAGGTTTCCCGTCTAATGGACTTGTTCATGCGCGCACTGGATAAGGAAATGTCCGGCTTGCACAAAAACGGCGTGCAGGTATTGTTTATCGGTGATCGAAGTGCATTTCAGCAGGAATTGCAAGAGAGCATGGAAAACGCCGAAATCCTGACCCGGGAAAACGCCAGAATGACTGTCAACGTCGCTGCAAACTACGGCGGACGCTGGGATATTGTACAGGCGGCCAGACAAATGGCAGTTAAAGTTAAGAACGGTAAGCTCGAGCCTGAAGAGATCAATGAAAGTATTTTTTCAAGCGCCACTGCGTTTGGCGAAGCATTGGACCCTGACCTGTTTATCCGCACCGGAGGTGAAATGCGCATCAGTAATTTTTTATTGTGGCAGTCCGCCTACGCAGAGTTTTACTTTACTCCAGTCCTGTGGCCGGATTTCGATTCTGATGAATTGGATCGTGCTATTGCAGCATACCAGGCACGTGAACGCCGTTTCGGCAAGACCGGCCACCAGGTAAGAAGCGGTACAAATGCTTAAAACCAGAATTCTCACGGCCGCAGTGCTGGTGCCTCTGGCCTATCTGTTGATCTTTATGGCGAACGAACAATGGTTCGCGATCGTGTTTGCGATATTCATGGTTATCGGCAGCTGGGAATTCAGGCGCCTTGGTGACATGGACCGCGGCATTTTTGGCTGGTTGATGATTCTGATACAGGCCGTGATACTTTTCTCCATGTACAAATATTCCGGGGTTTTGATTTCGCATGCCCCTGCGTTGTTGACTGCCGCGTGCCTGATCTGGCTGTTGTTGTTTGTGCGACTGGTGGTTTTCCGACCGGGCACAACGATTGATTTCCAGTATCGGATTGTGACCTTTGCCAGCTCACTGGCTACACTCAGTTTTGCGTGGATGGCGCTTTACACTATTCGAGCCGGGGAGTTTGGCTCCTGGTGGATACTGGTTCTACTGTTAATTATCTGGTCGGCCGATACTGGTGCTTATTTTGTTGGCAAGGCTATCGGAAAACGCAAGTTAGCCCCTCATATCAGCCCTTCAAAAACTATGGCCGGATTTGCCGGTGGGTTGCTGTTATCGGTTTTGGTCGGAGTGGCAGCAGTTCACTACATTCCAGAGATTGATGCGACCATGCAACAGCTGGTGCCGTTGATCCTCATTACTGCCCTGGTTTCAGTCGGTGGCGACCTGTTTGTCAGCCTGCATAAACGCAAAACCGGCCATAAAGATTCCGGTAACTTATTCCCGGGACACGGTGGTGTACTGGACCGGTTTGACAGCCTGCTGGTCGGCGCTCCCTTTTTTGCACTTGGCAAGCTGCTCCTGGAGCTCTAGTGAGCGCTTGTAAAGGACTAGCCATTCATCGCACACTACGCCTTGCTGCGAATTCCCACATTAGTGCTGAACTCGCAATTATCACATTGAAGGAGCACTGGTGACCAGCCAGGGCGTCACCATTTTGGGCTCAACCGGTTCTGTCGGTTGCAGCACATTGGATGTAATCGCTCGCCATCGTGACCGTTTTCACGTGGTTGCCTTAACCGCCAATAAAAATATTCAATTGCTGGCGGAACAGTGCAGCCTTTTCAATGCGGCCTACGCTGTTACCAGTGATCCGGGCATGGAAAAGGTGCTACGACAGGCGATCAGGGAGCGGGCCTGTTCCGCAATAGTGTTGGCCGGTCCTCAAGCGCTTGAGGATGTTGTTGAATTGGTAGAGAGCCAATACATCATGGCAGCAATTGTCGGTGCTGCGGGGCTCGGTCCATCATTACATGCAGCACGATGCGGCAAACGCCTGTTATTGGCCAACAAAGAATCCATGGTAATTGCCGGTGAACTGTTTGCACGTGCTGCCCGTGAACATGGTGCAGTCATCATCCCGGTCGATTCTGAACACAATGCACTGTTTCAGGCATTGCCGGCAACGTTCAATGGTGACCTCGATGCATGTGGTGTTGAGCAGTTGATACTCACCGCCTCCGGAGGGCCGTTTCTTGGTGCCAGTCTGGAAGACATGGCCTTGATGACACCGGAACAGGCTTGCAACCATCCGAACTGGGACATGGGTCCAAAAATTTCTGTAGATTCAGCCACGCTGATGAATAAGGGTCTGGAAATCATTGAGGCAAAGTGGTTGTTTAATGCCAGGCCGGATCAGATCAAAGTTGTTGTCCACCCTCAAAGTATTGTGCATTCAATGGTCGCTTATCTAGATGGCTCGGTGATCTCTCAAATGGGCATGCCTGACATGCGCACGCCGATCGCCTGTGCACTAGGCTGGCCGGAAAGGATTGAAGCGGGCGTGCGCAGACTCCATCTACCTGACATGTCGAGCTTAGAGTTCATGGAGCCTGACCTGGACCGTTTTCCTGCTTTGAAGCTGGCATTCAATGTTCTACAAACCGGTGGAAACTCGGCAGTCATAATGAACGCAGCGAATGAATGTGCGGTCGAAGCTTTCCTGAACCGGAAAATTGGCTTTACGCAAATAGCGGAACTCGTAGATGGGGTTATGCAATCTGCTTCTCTGGCGCCAATAAATCATCTCGAAGAGGTGCTTGAATTTGACCGTGTTGGCAGGGAAATCGCACTGCAGCTGATTACACAAACAAGTACCGTCAATTAACAAAAGGCATGAGAATGAGAGTACAAAATGTTTGAGGTCCTGACTTCTATCTGGTGGCTACTGGTCGCACTGGGCCTACTAATTACTTTTCATGAATTTGGCCATTATTGGGTGGCACGCCGACTGGGTGTAAAGGTTTTGCGGTTCTCAGTAGGTTTTGGGAGCACTCTCTGGAGCCGCCGCGGCAAAGACAACACGGAATATGTGATCGCTGCCTTGCCCCTGGGTGGCTATGTGAAAATGCTCGACGAACGTGAGGGAGAAGTCGCTGCAGATGAGCTGGACCATGCATTCAACCGGCAACCTGTGTCATCCCGTATTGCGATTGTTTCAGCGGGACCCGTTTTCAACCTGATTTTTGCAATTGTGGCATTTTGGATCATGTTCATGGTGGGCATTCCAGAATCGAGACCTGTAATCGGCGAGGTAAGTGGTATCGCAGCAGATGCCGGTTTTAAGGAAAATGATGAAATCATTTCACTGGACGGTGATAGAACAAGCACCTGGTCTCATGCGATTCTCAGCCTGGTCACGCACGCAATAGACCGTGACCTTGTTGATGTCACCGTGGAAAACAGCAGCGGCATACAACGTCAATTAAGCCTGGATCTGTCTGCATTGGGTGACGACTTTAGCGAAGAGAATACGCTGGCAGAAATTGGGTTTAAACCCTGGCGGGCTATTATTCCTGCGGTCATTGGTGAGGTCTCGCCAGATAGTGCCGCACAGGATGCTGGTTTAAAGGTAGGTGACCGTGTCCTTTCAATTGCGGGAGAAGAGGTACCTGATTGGTCCTGGCTGGGTTTTCTGGTACAAGAACACGGTGCAAACGACCAGGAAATTGATCTCAAAGTAGACCGTCGTGGAATGGAAATTGACCTGAAAATAACGCCCCGTAAGGAGAAAACCGGCATGTTTTCAAGCCGATTGATTCTTGGTGTCACAAATGTCGGCGCAGATGATGAGACTACTGCCGGGCTGGAACGTGCATATATGCTGCTAACATACGGGCCTGTAGCCGGATTCTCTGCCGCAGTATCAGAAACCTGGCGGCTGACCAAATCAACTCTTGGGCTATTGGGCAGGATGGTGATTGGCAAAGCCTCAGTCAAAAATCTTTCTGGTCCTATCAGCATTGCTCAATTTGCCAACGACTCCGCAAACGCCGGCCTCTCCAGTTTTCTTTTTTTCCTCGGCCTGATCAGCCTGAGCCTGGGTATCCTTAATCTGTTACCAATTCCTGTACTTGATGGGGGTCACTTGCTGTATTACCTGATAGAATTGGTCAAAGGTAGCCCGGTGTCAGAACAATTTCAGTTGGCCGGTCAATATGTAGGCCTGGCAGCACTTTTCGGACTAATGAGCCTGGCATTTTTTAACGATATTTTACGGCTGGTCGGCTAGACTTCGATCTCCTGATTTGTGCCCTGACGGACTTGTATTAATGAGAAGAACTCTGGCTTTTATTGTTTGCTGCTTTTTATCCACTGCGAGTCTCGCACTGGAATCATTTGTCATCTCTGACATCCGCGTTGATGGGCTACAGCGCATGTCGGAAGGAACGGTCTTCAATTATCTGCCACTGGACCAGGGTGACCTGTTATCTGCAGCGTCTACCCGTTCAGCAATCCGCGAGTTATACCGCACCGGTTTTTTTGAAGACATTGCTTTCTCCCGCGAAGGCGACATCCTGGTCATTACTATCAAGGAACGCCCTGCCATTTCGACTATTTCCTTATCCGGAAACAAGGCAATCAAAGACGAGGATATGCTCGCTGTGCTCAGGGACATTGGTCTGTCAGAGGGTGAAGTGTTTTCGCCACAAGCGCTCGATCGCATACAGCAGGAAATGGTTGGACAGTATTTCAGCCAGGGCCGTTATGCTGTCAAAGTGGATGCACGGGTAACTGAACTCGACCGGAATCGGGTGCGCATCGCGATTGTGGTGGATGAAGGCAAGACCGCAGAGATCAGACATATCAATATTGTCGGTAATACACTTTTTACCGATGAAGAGATTCGTGAAGAATTTGAATCCGGAATACCGCCGAAGTGGAAGTTCTGGGCAAAAGATGACGCTTATTCCAGGGAAAAATTGTCCGGCGATCTTGAGAAAATTCGATCTCACTACCAGGATCGTGGCTATATCGATGCCACCGTTGAATCTACCCAGGTTTCTATAAGCCCTGACAAGAAAGAAATTTATATCACCGCCAATGTCACTGAAGGCGAGTTATTCAATGTAAAAGATGTTCAGATAACCGGAGATCTTGTGATTGAAGAGGCAATCATCCGCCGTTTGATCATTACCAAGCCGGATGAGGTTTTCTCACGTAAGAAAATGGAACAAAGCGTTGAGAATATTACCGGACTGTTATCCAACATCGGATATGCTTTCGCCAATGTAAACCCGATCCCCCAGATTGACCGCGAAACCCGTAACGTAGATTTGAATTTCTATGTAGACCCGGGCAAACGTGTGTATGTCCGTCGTGTCAGGTTCACAGGTAATGATGGCACCAAAGATGAAGTCATACGCCGCGAGATGCGGCAGTTTGAAGGGGCCTGGTTTTCACAAGCTGCAATTGACCGGTCAAAAATCCGGCTGCAGCGTTTGACTTATTTTGAATCTATAGAAATTGAAACACCTCCAGTGCCTGGCACTGATGATCAGGTTGACGTTGTCGTCAATATTGAAGAACGCCCTGCCGGAAGCTTTGCCGTAGGCCTGGGGTTTTCAGAAATCCAGGGATTAATCTATTCCCTGAGCATCCAGCAGGACAATTTTCTGGGTAGCGGTAATCGCGTGGCAATGGGTGTTTCCTCAAGTGAAATTATCAGCAGCATTAATATTTCTTATGACGATCCTTACTGGACGGATGATGGTGTAAGCCGTGGTTTTTTCTTGCGGTATCAGGAGTTTGACCAGGGTGCAGCTAACATTTCAACCTTTACAAGTAGTGAAGCTGCAGGTGGAATCAGTTTTGGTGCACCTCTGACAGAAATAGACTATGTACGTGCACAGTTGGGTATTCGAAGCACCGATATCAACATAGGAACTCCAATTTTTGAGCGGGAGTTCATTATTGATCCTGAAGGAGACTTTGAAGACCCGGAAAACCGCGGTTGCACAGACTTTAACGTGAACATGATTTGTCCTGAGTTTTATTACATACCCACACCGGTCGATCCGCTTTCAACTGCAATGGATCATGATGCCAATAATGTTCTGAGCCCTTCTGAACGCGAGTTTGATATCTTTGATCTGACGCTTACCTGGTCAAGGGATTCACGTAATCACTTTTTGAACCCCACCCTTGGTTCATTGCAAAGAGTCATAGTCGAAGCGGCCTTACCAGGAAGTTCACGCGAATACTGGAAACTCAACTACCGCTATGCCAAGTTCATACCGATTTGGCGTGACCTGACATTTTCCTTCCATGGCGATATTGGTTATGGAGATTCATATGATGATTACGACAAGACATCATTGGCGCAACCGATTGACACTACTCTTCAGCCGGCGTTTGAAGGACAGTGTCTACAGGAGGAGGTCATGGATCTGGATCGTGGATTGCCATTTTACGAGCATTTTTATGGCGGTGGCGTAAAAGACATTCGTGGTTTCGACGACAATACGCTTGGTCCCAAGGATCCTTTCTGCCGGTCAGTTGGCGGTGACTTCAAGATTTCGGGCGGCGTTGAAATAGCCATACCCACACCATTTACCAAAGGTGGCGGCTCGCGGCTGGCCTTATTTATTGATATTGGTAATGTCTATCAAAATTTTGACAAGTTTGATGCTGACCTTTTACGCGCCTCGGCAGGTATTTCAGTTACCTGGCAAGCGCCGGTTGGACCCATCATCATGAACTTCGCCTACCCGCTTAAAGAACAACCGGGTGACGAAACCGAAAGCATTCAATTCTCTTTTGGTACCACTTTTTAGGTCACAAAGAGGCCCTTTGCGGGCCCTTCCCTGCCAGGCCTGATGATCGCATTATTGCCAAAACCTTCATGATTTACATGGCCTGAGTGTACAATTAAGCGTATGAAATCCTTAAGAACGCTATTGCTGATGACATGCCTGGGAGTTTTATGCCTGACTTCTGCGCAGGCGCAGCAATTACGGGTCGGCTATGTGAACATGAAAGAGGTGCTCGACAATGCACCTCAGGTCATTGCAGGCAGGAGAGAGTTGGATCAGGAGTTCAGGCCCCGTAATGACATTATCGAAGCTGATGAGTTGAGCGTTACCAGTCAGGAACAACAATTACAACAAGGTGATATCAGCGAACTGGCCAGGGCAACCCTTGAACGTGGAGTACGAGAAACACGGCGCCGTATCATTCGTCAAAAAGAGGATCTTCGTGACGAACTTTCATTTCGAAGAACTGAAGAAGTGCAGAAACTTGAGGACCAGATAAACCTGGCAGTACAAAAAATCGCCGCCACACATGGTTATGACCTGATTCTTTCAAGTCCGGTAGTGTTTGCTGATCCTGCACTGGATATTACTGCCTTGATCCTGCAGCAACTACAGGTCGAATTTGAAGCTGACCAACGTGAGTCGGCTCAGCCCTGAGCAACCCTATGAATAAGGCGTCACCACGATTCCGGCTATTGGAGCTTGCGGAGCGATTCGATCTCACCCTTGAGGGTGACGGGAACCATGTGGTTTCTGGCATTGGTACGCTCAGTAACGCAGGCCCACAGGATGTCAGTTTTCTTTCAAACCGGAAGTATTTGAAACAGATTGAGTCGACCCGTGCAGGTGTGGTCATTTTACGTTCGGGCGAAGGCTCGAAATGCTCTACCAATTGCCTTTTCAGTCAAGACCCTTACGCAGACTACGCCAGGATTGCCAGTTTGTTCGATTACCGCACCCCACCGTCGCCCGGAATTCATCCGACAGCTGTGATAGACCAGGGTGTAACGGTTGGGGAAAATGTTTACATAGGTCCAAATGTGGTTGTCGATGCCGGTACCAGCATCAGAGCCGGTTCTCGCATTGGTCCTGGATGTGTCATCGGCAGGGACTGCGAAATTGGACAGGACAGTTATTTGGTCGCAAATGTAACACTTACAGACAGAATCAATATTGGAAAACGGGTAATAATTCATCCCGGTGCAGTTATCGGCGCAGATGGTTTTGGCCTCGCATTTGTCACAGACCACTGGGAAAAAGTGCCACAACTTGGTGGCGTATTGATTGGCGATGACTGTGAAATCGGTGCTAACGCAACAATTGATCGCGGGGCAATAGAAGACACGGTTCTTGAGGATGATGTGCGTCTGGATAATTTAGTCCACATCGCACACAACGTGTTCGTCGGAGCGCATACTGCAGTTGCTGCCTGCGCCGGCATTGCAGGCAGCACACGAATTGGCCGTAATTGTCTGATCGGTGGCGGAGTTGGAATATTTGGGCATCTTGTCATTGCTGATCGGGTTACTATCAGCAATATGTCCACGGTCACCCGGGATATAAAAGAAGAAGGTAGTGAATGGGCATCTTTTGTACCCGCAGTGGCTACCAAACAATGGAAACGGATCATTACCCATTGGCGAAAACTGGATGAATACCTGAAGCGGATTCGTCAACTTGAACACAAAACCGGGAAAAATAACGGTCATGACTGAGAAATCACTGTCAGCAATTGAAGTCCAAGAAATTATGCAGATGTTGCCTCACCGCTATCCACTGCAACTGGTCGACCGTGTATTGTCCTGGGAGGCTGAACCGGTCAAGAAACTGACAGCGATTAAAAATGTCACCAACAATGAACCCTATTTTACCGGCCACTTTCCTGGAAACCCTATTATGCCGGGCGTGTTGATCCTTGAAGCCCTTGCGCAGGCATCGGGAATTCTGGCGTTTGTAAG
This sequence comes from Rhodothermales bacterium, assembly GCA_047614505.1. Lineage (GTDB taxonomy): Bacteria > Pseudomonadota > Gammaproteobacteria > Xanthomonadales > SZUA-36 > JABDJL01. The sequence goes on from JBLHGQ010000003.1 coordinate 47,126, forward strand.
CGCTTCGGCACGAAAAGCTGATGTTGGTCTTTATTACCTGGTAAAAATTGACAAAGCGCGATTCAACAAAACAGTCATACCTGGTGACCAGCTTGTTTTGGAAGTCATACAAAAACGCGTAATGCGCGGTATGGGTCTTTATGAGTGCCAGGCCCTGGTCGATGGGAAGCAGGTCGCGCGTGCTGAAATACTGTGCGCAGGGAGATCCTGATAAGTGACTGTGCACGCCACCGCCATTGTCAGCCCTGAAGCAAACATTGCAGAGGGCGTCGAGATTGGAGCTTATTCAATCATTGGCCCCAAAGTTACCATCGGTGCAAATTGCCGGATCGGCCCACATGTGGTTATCAATGGGAAAACTACCATTGGTGAGAACAATCAGTTCTATCAATTTTCGTCGATAGGCGAACATCCACAAGATAAAAAATATGCCGGCGAAGAAACCGAACTGATTATTGGCGACAATAATTCCGTTCGTGAGTTTTGCACGTTCAATACTGGCACCGTACAAGGTCACGGCGTAACCCGGATTGGAAATGACAACTGGATCATGGCTTATGTGCATATTGCCCATGATTGCATCATCGGAAATAACGTCATTATGGCAAACAACGCAACCCTTGGCGGTCATGTCACGATCGGCGACTATGCGATTCTTTCCGGATTTGCAGGTGTGCACCAGTTTGTTGAAATTGGTGAGCATTCCTTTGTTTCTTTCGCCAGCTTTGTTAATCAGAGCATTCCTCCTTACGTAACCGTTTCGGGTGAAAAAGCAAAAGCCAAGGGAGTGAATACCGAAGGTCTTAAACGACGCGGTTTCACGCCGGAACAGGTCCGGAATGTGCGCAGGGCCTACCGGACTTTGTACCGTTCAGGCCTGTCCCTTGAAGACGCAATCAAGAAGCTGACCAACATGGAACAGGAATCCGGGGAAATTTCACCATTGCTGAAATTTCTGAATAATGTTGAGCGCAGTATCATCAGATGATGCTCCGCAGCGCGGAACCAGCTTGTCAATGCCTACCAATCCATTAATTGCGCTTGTTGCCGGAGAGGCTTCCGGTGACCAACTGGGTGGAGCACTCATTCCCGAATTGCTGAAAATTTATCCTGGAGCACGTTTTGCCGGGATCGGCGGGCCGTTAATGAAGGCTCAGGGGATGGAGATCTGGTGGCAAAGTGAAGAGTTAGCGGTAATGGGCCTGGCAGAAGTTGTATCTCACCTTCCCCGCCTTTTACAACTAAGGAAAAACCTGCGAAATCGTCTGTTGAGCGAAAGGCCGGATATCTTTATTGGTATTGATGCGCCGGATTTCAATCTCGGTCTGGAAAAGCAGTTACGCCACGCCTCCATTCCTACAGTCCACTATGTCAGCCCCTCGGTTTGGGCATGGCGACAGGGCCGGGTCAAAAGCATTGGCAAGTGCGCAGACCTTGTGCTTTGCCTGTTTCCATTTGAGCCTGCTCTGTACAAAGCACATGGAGTAGACGCCGAATATACCGGTCACCCAATGGCCGACGAGATCAGCAACAATAATGATTTTGACACTGACAAACATGATGCCAGGGTACAGCTTGGCTTCGAACCTACAAAGCCATGCATTGCAATTTTACCCGGCAGTCGCGTATCAGAAGTAGAAAGATTGAGCTCTCATCTACTGGCTGCGGCCAGCTTGTTAGTAAAACAATATCCCGGCCTTCAATTTGTCGCACCTATGGCCAGCGAAAAAGCCGCAACTGCCTTTCGGACAGCCCTGCAAAACCAGCCGGACCTGGATTGCCGGCTCATTGAAGGTCAAGCCCGATTGGCGATGAAAGCGGCTGATGTTGTCCTGTGTGCTTCCGGAACGGCAGCATTGGAGACCATGTTGGTGAACCGGCCCATGGTTGTGGTGTACCGCCTTAGTGGACTCAGTTACGCAATAGTAAAAACTTTGAAACTTGTCAAGAGCGAGTTCTTTTCGCTGCCAAACGTATTGGCAGGAGAAAAACTGGTCCCTGAACTTGGCCAGCATCAAGTGACTGCAATCAGAATCGCCAGAGAAGCAGCTGCCTGGCTCGATGATTCTGAACGCTGTGCATCAGTTTCATTCAGGTTTTCTGAGCTTCATCAGCAACTGCGAAAAAATGCCGCAGCCAGTGCTGCAAACGCGATAAGGAGTTTGCTGGACAAACGACAATGAATATCAAGGCCATTACCGGCACTCATCGTCACGTAGCCGGTGTGGATGAAGCTGGCCGGGGGCCGCTGGCAGGTCCGGTAGTGGTTGCTGCAGTCATATTGCCAGTGAGTTATAAACTAGACGGGCTTGATGACTCAAAACGGCTGACAAGGCAAAAGAGAGAAGCCTTGTTCCCGGCTATTCAGCAACAGGCAATCGCCTATACCATTCAAATTGTTGATGTTGATGAAATAGAACAGCTGAACATTCTTCACGCTACCCTGGTCGGTATGCGCCGCTGCATTGTTGCGCTCGATCCGGTTCCCACTCTTGCATTGATCGATGGTAATCGTGCCCCGGAACTTGATTGTGAAGTGCATACCATTATCGAAGGTGACCACTGGGTGCCTGCAATTTCAGCGGCTTCTGTGCTTGCCAAAGTGTGCCGGGATGAAATCATGGCGGATTATCACAAGCTGTACCCACATTACGGTTTTGACCAGAACAAGGGCTATCCAACCCCGGAACACCTGCGACTATTGAAGGAAAATGGCCCTTGCCCGATTCACCGGAAAACTTTTGCCCCGGTCAGGCGGGTGCTGGAAGAAAAATTACACTGAGACGGTGGAATGAGCCTTATACAAAGTTTTCAGGCTGGTCTCCATACTCAGATTATTTGCTGATATCGCATCCAGAAAAGCCTGGTCCCAGCGGCTCTTGCTCGCCACATGCGGGGCCTGACCGATGGGCAGGTGATATTTTCCGGCATGGTAAAGATCGAGTAGGCTGAAGTTATCCATGTCCCTGGCCAACAGCCAATTGTCCTGCTGATCCCGGCTTACCAGTCCCGCTTCGAGAAACTGCCCCAACAATCTGAGTAACACCGAGGCTGAAACACCTGCTTCGACCTGCAAGAGCGCCTCCTGAGAAAATGGTTTGCCATCACGCTGGGCTTCCCATAAGTGGCCCATCAGACGAAATGCGAGCAGGAATTCCCATTCCCAGGGCCACCGCCACGCGCTGCGCTGGTCGTGGAAGGTTGTCAGCGACGCTGCCAGTGAGGCACCGAGCAGGATGACAATCCACACCAGATAGAGCCAGAACAGGAAAATGGGGATGGTTGCCAGGGTTCCATAGATCACATTGAAATTGGAACGACCTACATATGCCACAAAGGCGGTTTTCGCCACGGAAAACAAAACAGCCGCCAACAAGGCACCAATTCCCGCATGCAAAAGTTTGACCCTGCGATTGGGCACAAACAGATATGTCACTGAAAAGGCCAGCCAGGTCAGCATAAAGACCCCAAGATTACGAAAAGAACCGGAATCTCCATTGGTAGCACCCAATGCATCAAATACAGGCTGAGCACTCAGAGCAGTTGCGGCACCCAGGGCAAGCGGCCCCAGCGTTAATACGGCCCAATACATGGCGATTCGATTGACTAAACTACGCGCGACCGGAACCCGCCAAATCCGGTTGAATGCTTTTTCAATTCGCATCATCAAAAGTAGCGCAGTGAGAATCAGGAAAAACGTGCCCGGCAGGGTCAGGCGGCCAGCACTAGCCAGAAAACTGGTAATGTATTCTTCAATCTGCGCTCCTGAGGTTGGAATAAAATTGTCAAAAATAAAAGACTGAAGCTCCACCACCCACCGATCAAAAACCGGGAATGCTGATGCAACACCAAAAACCACCGCGAATAAGGGCACGATTGCCAGCAAGCTTGTATAGCCAAGTGACGCCGCCTCTTCGAAACAGCGATCCTGCTTGAAGTGGCGCCACACATGCGCACTCAAATGGCGAATTCGCTGCATATTGGTGAAAATTTTGACCTCTGCCATGAAAACTCCTGTCAGTATGTATACATATTAACCTGAAGACAGATCTTAGTTTACCTATGGCTTTGGCCTCTCTAAAATGCGTTCAGGAACCAAACTTCAGAATGGAGAGCAAGTGACCGTTACAATAATGCATAACCCCGCGTGCTCGAAATCCAGGGCAACCCTTCAGTTACTCAAAGACCATGGTCACGACCCACAGTTAATCCTGTATCTTGAATCTCCACCTGATACGGAACAACTTAAATCCATTCTCGCGTGTCTGGGCTACACTGCCAGACAACTTATGCGCCGAGGTGATTCTGAATACTCTGCTCAAGGTCTCGCTGATCCTGAGCTGAGCGAAGAGGCATTGATTAACGCGATGGCAAAAACACCGAAGTTGATTGAGCGCCCGATCGTCCTTGCAAATGGAAAAGCTGCAATTGGCCGGCCACCGGAAGCGGTTCTGGCAATACTCTGAAAGCATCAGATGATGCGTGAAAGGACACAAGTGGAAATTCTGATACTTTATTACAGCCTGCATGGTCACACTGAGACTATGGCCCGCCATATCGCACGTGGTGTGGAGAGCGTGCCTGGCGCCAGTGCCCGACTGCGAACAGTACCAAAAGTCAGCAGCGAGCCTTCTGCGGATCAAGCTGCAGTGCCCGAAAGTGGTCCACCCTATGTATGTAATCAGGATCTGACTGAATGTGCTGGCCTGATCCTTGGCAGCCCCACCCGCTTCGGTAATATGGCTGCAGCATTGAAGTATTTTATCGATGGAACTTCAGCAGAATGGTTTTCCGGCAAGCTGGCTGGTAAACCGGCCGCAGTATTTACCTCAACAGCCTCACTTCATGGCGGCCAGGAAAGTACATTATTGAGTATGATCCTGCCGTTGATGCATCACGGCATGATCATCACCGGACTGCCTTACACCGAGCCGGGAATTATCAAAACCAAATCCGGAGGAACGCCCTATGGCGCTAGTCATTATTCTGGATGGGAAGGCGAGAATGAAGTTGACAGCACCGAAGCAGAACTTTGCCGGGCGCTGGGTAGCAGGCTCGCCAAAATTGCATTAAAGCTAAATAATTAGTCTTGATGGGGGTAATAGTCTCAATGAGAGACCACCGCAAAACCGGTCGGCACCTGATTCTTTTCTCATGGTCTGGACTGGTTTTGTGGCAATTTATTTGGCATGCAATCCTGCCGGTACCTGGCGGAAATGCCAACTGGATATTGGCAATACTTGCTTCCATACCATTGCTCATGTTTACCGCTGGGGTAGTCAAAACCCGTCACAAACCACTGACCTGGGGTATGTTTCTGGTCATGCTTTATTTTATTGTTGGCGTAATGGAAAGCTGGAGCAATGCCGATCAACGCTTCGCTGCGTCGATACAGATCATTCTGACCTGCGTATTCTTTCTCGGCTTGGTGTTATTTACGCGCCCGGTTCTTCCAGATCGGGAACAATGACCGAAACTGGCTCAGCAAAAAACTTCTGGTGAAGTGCATTTAATCTCATCATTGCATGGGCAAGACTACTTGCTATGGACCCAGTACGACGTACAACTTCCGGTTGTTTTTGCCATTCTTGCTGTATGTGTTCAAGTCGTTCAAAGGCAATACCATTCAAAGAACTGACCGGAATGTTATCCGATCTGAAGCGGCTCAAAACTTCACTATCGAGTAATCCGCCATGCCCGGCTATAGCACTTCTCAGTTCATCCGATTCATTGATGAGTTGCGGATAAAAAAGCATAAATTGATGTCGAATCAAAGATTTAACAGTTGTCAATCGCAACATTTCTTCATAAAGAGATTCAATACCTAACGACTCATCCCTGTTCGGGGGACGTAAAATACTTTGAAAAATCGCTGCCTGTTCAGCTCGGTGGAGATTTTTCAGCTGTTGGTTGACCTGGCTACTGATGTCGGCTGGCAATATGTCTTCGAGACCTGTCACGCCAATTCCGGTGATGAACCAGTCGCGCCATTCCGCACCACGGTCCCAATTATTCGACAACAGTCGTGAGGGGAGCATTCGGGGAGCAGCGAGATAGGTCAAGCGATTTGGCACTACTCCGCGATCGTTCCTGATCGGCGTAACGATCATTTTGCCGATCCATTCGACCGGACACTCATCGTCCAGCACTTCCTGCGTGGCAGCCGCAAAAAGATAGTGGTGTTCATTTGGGGAGGTGAATCGGAATCCAAATACGTCGAGGCCAGTTTCGCGGTTTTGGTAACGGCCCTTCAATTTGAATTCAAGGCGGCCGAAGTAGTTAGCAACATTGGTGTCATCTGCACGTACCGGCTCGGAACGTCTGTCGATCCAGGCCATTTCTTCATAACAAATGTCAACTTTCCCCAACCCGGTTTGGTCAGCAATTAAATACTCATCCGGAAACAGGCCCAATAAGGCTCGAGTAGAACTCAATTGAGCTGTCATTTCGCAGACCTTTTCCTGGTCACAGGGCCCGATCAGAAGTTTATCTGGACGGTATGCGGTTGATTGGGAGGCATCACGCTGTAGTGCAACATCTGCTCCTTCTGAAAGCAACTTGCCCCGCAAGTCAAAAACGACACCATTTATGCCACTACTCAGGGCAACCAATGCATTCCGGTAGTCCACCAGACTTCTGCTAATCGGGTCACTGATAATTGCTCCAGCACCGGCGAAACAATCCACTTGCTCAGCTACCACGGTAAGAAACTCCTGGCCGATTCGCCGCATGCGGGCCAGCCTGGCTTCATTTTCCGGAGTTTGAAAATACACTGGTGATTGTTCTGCAAACCAAGCCAGCAGAGAAGCAAGCACAGACCATTCCAGCGAATTAGGCAAAGGACGTGCTGGCTGTGCACAACCGGTTGAATAGCGATCGTGCAGGTAGCCAATGCCATAATTGATTCTTTGCCCGGAGGTCACTGATAATTCCCGTTCCAGCTCATTGTCACCAAATGGGCCGTTAACATCACCGGACAAAGCGGCTGCCCTTGCTTCGCGGTCAGCAAGATCAACCAGAGTTTGCTGGCAATCATCAAATAGATCACGGGTCATCGCGGGGCTTCCATCATCCTCACGCATTGCCATGATTCCAATGCATGCATCCATACCACCGGCAATGGAGTCCCTGACCGGCAGATCAAAATAATAGTTTAGATCGGGAATCAGTAAGGCAAGTTGGGCAGTAGTATTTGCCAACTCAGTATGAAGGACAAGGTCATTGCTGGATTTGGAGCCTGTCCTTAAAACGCTTTGAACCACATTGAATGCGGCCGCCAGAGCCGAATTCAGCCGTGGATCGACGTCCGAAAAATTCTTTGCAAAATGAGTTGAAATTAAGGGGATATTCTTCGAAAGCCAACCACTTACAATCATTTGGTTTTGATCGGCTTCCTGCTCAAGCAAGCTGCTTGCAAACGCTAGTAAACCTTCTGCAACCGAAAAATACCGCCGTTCGTGCAGGCCGTCGATCAGGTTTGCCAATCTTAGTAATGCTGCTGCTTGCTGTTGACCGTTCGCATCGAGGTCGGGCAAAGAAGACAACAGATTGAAACGAATTTTTTGCAGACGTTCAGGGTCTGGCGGCCCGAATGCAATGGCGTTTTGAACCATTTCATCCAGAGAAGCTAAGATATTGGAAAACAGATCAGATGGCTTAATGTTGAGTTCAACACCAGAGGCACCTGTCCAGTCTGCCAGCCAAACTGTACTGGCGTCCAATACAGCAGTTTTTAGCTGTTCGTCGGCAGCCAGTTGCTCCAGAAATTCGCTCCAAATCCTGGTAGAGCCAGGTTCTGTCTGCCACAACAACTCGGGCAAAATAACTGAAGCCAGGTGTTCGGAAGACCTGTCAAAAACCTGATCCAGGTATATATCCAGTCCAGGCCCAAGTGGTGAAACCAGGCTGCTCGATTCTAGCTGGTGTTGCTCGAGTTCCAGTCGAATCACCCATGCAGCGGGATCCAGAACCGGGCTACGCAGAGTCAACTTGCCATGTCGGGCCCGAAGACGTTTGACCCATTCAATATCATCTTTTATCTGCCCGGTATCAGACCGTGCATCTGCACCACTCATATTCAGGAAATTGGCAATCGCTGTCAGCCTTAACAGCGTTTCTTCCCTCGTGTCAGGAGCGGACACCAGGAAAGCAACATCCCGGACAGTTGGTAGTGAAGCCTGTGCTTGTGACGAAGCCGGCATCAATAAGGCACTTGCTGCAAATAATGCAACAAGGAAAAACATTAATGACCTGTTTGTCATGTATGGAACTCTTGGAAACGCAATATCAGCATCCGTCTTGATTCGTTGCAAGCTATACTAACCTGCTTCGGGTTCCGGGCACATTACAAGCATGATAGATCATCTTCTCATCATCACAACTGGCGGTACGATCGACAAGATTTATTTCGATGACATGAGCGACTATCAGATCGGCGAACCTCAGATTGCAGATACTCTCAGGGCGATGAAAGTCGGCTTTTCACTTGAAGTGAAAGCATTAATGAGAAAAGACAGTCTCCACGTGACAGAAGAAGATCGTCAGCGAATTCGGGACAGCATTCTGGAAAGCGATGCACGACATATTCTGATCACCCATGGAACCGATACTATGTCGGATACCGCTTTGGCGCTTTCCGGTATTCAAGGTAAAACCATTGTACTGACTGGTGCACTGTCACCCGCTCGATTTCGGGACTCAGATGCAATATTCAACATTGGCTGTGCTGTTGGTGCCGTTCAATGCCTGCCCGAAGGTGTCTGGATCGCGATGAATGGCAAGGTATGGAAACCGGGAGAAGTACGCAAAAACCGGGCTGAAAACCGTTTTGAATTCGTGGTTCAGATTGACTGATCAGATTGCCGATATGGCATGAATTATAAGCCCTACCAGCCCTCCAACCAGCGTGCCATTAATCCGAATA